>DAHVKR010000038.1 GCA_027320785.1 Bdellovibrionales bacterium | reverse complement strand
CCAGAACTCGAAATTTATGTAGATGATGTGAAGGCAACTCATGGCTCAACGATTGGTCAGATTCAGCAAGACGAAGTTTTTTACTTACAAACTCGTGGAATCAATAAAGAAAAGGCGATTCAACTTGTTTCAGAGGGTTTTATTATGGATGTGGTCCATATGTTAGAGCATTCGGACCTCAAAGCGGCAGTCAAAAAAGCATTACAACAAAAAGGAGCTGTTAAGTGAGCTCTCTTGAGCAAAGAATGCATAAAGTTCGAGAGCAATTTCCGGCCCTTCAGCAGAAGTTTGGCGGGCAAGACTTCGTTTATTTAGATAGTACCAACACAACATTAAAGCCTCAAAGAGTGATCAAAAGAGTTGAAAAATTCTACGAGAGTGAAGCGAGTAATGTACACCGCGGAGGCTATCAGTGGAGTTCTCGAACAACGGCTCTTTATGAAAAGTCTCGAGAAAGAATAGCTCAATTTATAGGGGCGCAATTCCCAGAAGAGATTATTTACGTTCGGGGAACGACAGAGGCGATTAATCTTGTTGCAGAGTCATTCGGACATAGTTTTTTAAAATCGGGTGATGAAATTTTGATTTCCGAGATGGAGCACCATGCGAATATTGTTCCCTGGCACTTATTGCAAGAGCGATATGGTGTGCAGGTGAAGGCCGTTCGTATTTATGATAATGGCGAGCTGGATTTAGAAGATCTTGAAAAAAAATTATCTTCCAAGACGAGGGTGGTCGCACTAACGGCTTGCTCGAACACTTTGGGTACCATCAATCCTGTGAAGGATATCGTTCGTATTGTCAGAGAAAACAGTCAGGCTGCTATTTTAATTGATGGAGCTCAAATTGTTTCCCAGGAAAAAGTTAATGTTCAGGACTGGGATATCGATTTTTTTGCTTTTTCATCGCATAAACTTTTTGGGCCTACGGGTTTCGGTGTTCTTTACGGGAAAAAAGACTGGTTGAATCGCATGCAGCCTTATCAAGGTGGTGGCAGCATGATTTCGAAAGTGACCCTTGAAAAGACAACGTACAATGAGCTTCCTTTGAAATTTGAGGCAGGAACACCTCATGTGGAAGGAGCCATTGGCTTAACGGAGGCCATTGAATTTGTGGAAAGTGTAGGTTGGCAGGATATTCAAGCCTGGGACCAAATGCTACTTCACGAAGCGACTCAGCAGCTTAAAAAAATCCCTGAGATTACGATTTATGGAGAAGCGAGACATAAGGCCCCCATTATTTCGTTTAATATGAAGGGCGCGCATCACTCGGATGTGGCTCAAATTTTAGATGAAATGGGAATCGCGGTACGAGCGGGACACCACTGCACGCAGCCTCTTATGGATCGGCTTGGAATATCCGGCTGTGTGAGAGCCTCATTCTCAATTTATAACATACCCGAAGAGACGCAAAAACTCTATGAAGGCTTATTAAAAGCGAAGGAGCTTTTATTATGAATGTCGACTCATCAGAAGTTCTCGTAAATGTGCAGGCTACTCCGAATCCCAATGCTTGGAAGTATATTCTGAACCGTCCTGTTTTGAACGAAGGGAAGGCGACGTATTCAAGTGCAGACGAGGCTGCCCATAATACATTGGCGAGATCTTTATTTGAAATTCCAGGCATCCGGCAGGTTCATTTTTTTCAGAATGTCATTACGGTAACCTATTACTTTGATGTGGATGCAGAGAATCTTCATGCGAATGTCATTTCAGTTATACAAACGCGCATGCCAGCTCATAACCCTAATCAAACTCAAAAAGATGAAAAGAAAAAAGCACGAGAAAGTCTTTCTCCCGAACTTCAGCAAATAGAAGAAATTCTGGATAGAACGGTTCGTCCAGGTCTTCAGGGCGATGGTGGGGATATTACAGTTTTAAAGCTCGAAGATAATAAGCTCTATGTGTATTACGAGGGAGCCTGCGGAACCTGTCAAAGTGCCACGACAGGAACCCTTATGGCAATTGAAAGTATTTTACGAGATGAGTTTAGCCCTCAGATTGAGGTTTTACCTATCGGGTAATAGTGTCATACTGCTCATATGAAGGCTCGTCGTTGGCAGCAAGAGAAAGTCTTTTTTTGGGGAGATGAATATTATGAATCGGTTATCCGAGATATTCATGCGGCCCAAAGCCATATAAATGTTGAAAGCTATATTTTTGATTTTGATGAGATAGGCCACAAAATAGCCTCTGCATTGGTCGCGGCGTCTCGGCGCGGCGTTCGGGTGCGAGTCATGGTAGATGGAATCGGATCGGCCTATTCGATCTCTGAGCTTCGAAGTTACTTTGAGAAAGATGGAGTTGAGTTTCGTGTTTATCATCCTATTTTTGGGGCTGGCCTGATTCCTATTCTTAAAAATTTAAATCGTCGAAATCACCGCAAAGTCTGGATATTTGATGGCCATATTGCCTACGCTGGAAGTTACAATATTACACGTTTTCATTCTTCTTATTTTTCGCCAACATGGCGTGATTCGGGAATTCGTGTGGTCGGAGAGCAAGTTCAGATTCTTTCGACAGCATTTGAAAAAGTTTGGCTGAAGGACAAAGTTTGGAAGAAAATTCCCTTTTCCATCGATTTTTCAGGGAATAGTCCTCTGATCCGCTTAAATGACGGTAATATTAAAAGGCGTTTTTATTATCGAGAACTTTTATTCCGAATTCGCGAAGCAAAAAAATACATCTACTTTGGGAACGCTTACTTTGCACCTCACTTTAGGCTCGTTTTAGAGCTTTGCAATAGTGCCAGAAGAGGGGTTGAGGTTCATATCGTCGTGCCTCAAAAGTCTGATATTTTTTTTATGCCGTGGATTAGTTCAACCTATTATTTGGTTCTTATGCGATCGGGTGTGAAGGTTTATGAGTATTTGCCGTCTGTTTTTCATGCCAAAAACTATGTCATTGATGATTGGATGACAATCGGCTCTTCAAATTTAAATTACCGCTCGCTCTTCCATGATCTCGAGGTGGATATTAGAATTACGCACCAAGAGAATATGGATCTTTTTTTGGAAGAGATAGATCGTGATGTTAAAAACTCTGAACTTGTGACAGAGAACTCATTTTATAAGATATCTTGGGTCCGGCGATTGTTGACGCAGTTCCTACTTCTCTTTAAGAATTGGATGTAGGATGAAAAGCTTGAGGGTTCTCTCTTATAATATTCATAAAGGATTTTCGATTGGAAATCGTAATTATGTCTTGGATTCAATTAAGAAAAGCATCCAGCAGTACCAGGCGGATCTTGTTCTTTTGCAGGAAGTGATTGGAGAGCACGAGAAGCATCTTAATCAGCCTTTACATAAACCTTCTGAATCACAATTCGAATTTTTGGCTGATGGCGCCTGGTCACATTATACATATGGTAAAAATGCAGTTTATGATAAAGGACACCATGGAAACGCCATCCTTAGTCAGTATCCTATCAAAAAATGGTATAACTTAGATCTTTCGACGAATAGATGGGAAAGCCGAGGCCTTCTTCATGCAGAGATCGAAACGCCTTACCATCAAAAAATTCATGTCATGAGTTTGCATTTGAATCTTTTAGAAAATGGACGTCAGCAGCAGATAAAAAAAGTTTGCCAGTACATCAATGCCCACACAGAGCCTCATGACATCATTATTTTAGGCGGAGATTTTAATGATTGGACAGAAAAAGTTGGAGAAAGTCTCAAGATGGATGCCGGACTTGAAGAGGCTTTTTGGTCAATACATGGATACCACGCACGCTCTTTCCCCAGCTTTTTCCCTGTATTGCCTTTAGATCGTGTGTACTCGCGGAATTTAAAGCCTGTAACAGCTGAGTGTTTGCAAGGAACTCTATGGAGCCGACTATCGGATCATCTCGCTCTTTTTACTGAGTTTGAAATTTAATTTAGAAAGAAGTCGCGCCCAAATGCCAAACTTTCTGTAGACCTAAGGCGATTGCGACGAAAAAAATCAAACAGAGTAAGCCGATGAAGTAGCTCACCCACATGAGGAGTCCATCCTCTTCAATGTCAGCTAAAGTATTGAGGACAATGAACCAAGCTGGAATCGTATTGGAAAAAGGCACAGGTAGTGGAAGAGCTAGAAGAAAAGCAAAAAGCATAATAAGAAATCCATTCAGTCTACGTGTCAGGGCCCTTCGGGTCCAAATACGAAGGCGAGGCTTTATAAAGGACTTAAGAAAGTTGAGCAGACGAATGAGGAAGTTACAGCTATGAATAACGATAGCGGGCTGTAGATGTTTTCGCATAATTTTGGCAGGCAATCGAACTGGGGCATTTATAAAAACAAAAAAACCAAAAATCATAAGTAGAATGCCGATGGGAGTTGAAAGGCCAATAAGGGGAATGGGCTGAATAAAAGGAAGTGATAGGAAAAGAATGATAACAGAGTGGCTTCGATATCCAAGAGTTGCTAGAACATCCTCAACAAAGAGACCATCAGGATCTGATTTGTGCTTGAGAGTAATGGCTGCCTGTTGAAGGGTGAAATCAGACTGGGTATTTTGCTTACCGCTCATGTGACGAGGCTGGCATACGCTCTCGATCTTGTCGAGCTTTAAAGTCTTGTGCCTTCGCCATGATTTCCGGTGCAATGGTTTCCATGGAATCTTCCGGTCTGGAGGTTATAACGCTTGAGTTTCCTAATGTATTTCCATTGGGACCTGTTGTTTTAGCCACAATCGAAATTTCCATTCGCTCGAGGCTACTAAAGCCTTGAACGGTAATGGGAAGCGAATAGATCTGACCTGCTTGAGGGTTTTGAATGGCTCCTTGGAGATCGCCGCTGATGAGGTTAACCCCATCGGGAAGTGACCAATTATATTGAATTTCACAAAAGCTTGAATAGGGGGTTTGAATAGTAGCTAAAAGGTCTACCCGATCATCGTAGTTTGCAGGATATTGATCAGGACCCTTTAAAGTTAGAGTAATAGGCATCAGATGTTTTTCGTAAAGAGCTGTTGAGTTCATGCGCGCATTTTCAATGATGCCCGTTTCGTGATCTAACTCACTTTCATAGCTGTAGATCATCCACGAGCTACCAAAGCCTAAAACAAACAAAAAACTAAATGAGAGAGCATACTTTAGTTGGTTGGACATAAGTAGGATCCTTTGAGTGTAAGTGAGTATTGGGCTGTACCATTGAGACTTGCTGATGTTTTATTGAAGGTGTGAGCCTTCACGTTAATTAAATAATAACCAGCGCCAAGGCCTGATAAATCGAAAGACTCAGAGCCTGTTTCAAATGTGGGATTCAAACGAGCGGATCTTCGAACAACAGTATTATTGCTTTGCCCAATAGAGTCGTAATACTCCTCTTGGTAGGTATAAGTTGAGTTGTAAAGGTAAAGATCCAAGTCGATCGTATTTCCAGTCACTTGAGAATAATTCAACGCGAGAGTTCCACCTGAACCATCGTAGTAGAAAAGATAGAAATCATTTGAGCGAAGCTGATTGGAGCGGGGCTCGCTACCATAGTAAGCATCAGAAACAGGAGTCAATTGCCGTGGGTATTTTCCACAGGTACTACTTGATGTAACAGGGTCTGCATAGTCGACAGTGGTTTTGTTTTGCTTTTCATCATTTAAAACTGAGCTAAAAGAACTTTGTTGGCCTGAAGTCAAACCACTATTTAAAAACATATTAAAGATGCCAGGGTTTGAGTAAACATTGGCCGGGGCTCTCATGCCGGCTGTTGTGCTTGAAAAAGCAGTCCAAATATTGGCAAATGGAATACTGGCTGTTGTGATGGTTTTATAAAGAGTTCTAGATACGGAGACTTCGCGGAACGTGCCTTCTCCAGCCGTGCCAACCTTGTCAAGTGAAGCTGTGGCGCCAGGCTCAGTTAGATCAAACTGAATGGCAATCCCTCCGCTTTCACCAGACTCTGTTGTATCGCCCGAATATCCGTAGGTATCAGTGTAGTATTTTCCTCGAGTGGCATCCGAATCTGATATGACGGCGCCTTGAATAAAGTTAGCCCAGCCCTCACTCCACGCGAGACGTGGATCAATAATGAAGTTTCCATCATGAGATCCTCCTGGGGAAGAGGACTTTCCATAAACATCTTCTAGGAAGTGACCGTATTCGTGAATAATAACAGAGTTATCGAAGTGATCCGTATCAGCCGTTTTTGTATTACCATTCACGCCACCTAAAATATAAAGCTCTCGTTGTCCTTGCATATAAAATGAAAGACCACTTGAAACTCCAACGTAAGAACCAGGATTGAACCCTTGCTTCCAATAAACACTCACCTTGTCGGCAACAAAACTAGGAGTGGAGGTTTGAGTTCGAATATATTGATTGGCTAAGTAGATATCATAAAGAATATTAAAAGCGCCGCCCTCCATGTTTGGTGACTCGGCTATGCGAGCATAGGCGTAGAGGGAGCCGGCATTCACAGAGCTAGATTCAGATCCCGTTAAAGTAAAACTTTTTGAAATAGTGTAGAAGGCATTGCTGGTGGGGTCTGTTAGAACGCTGGCTTTCAAATAAGAATTATAAGCGCGGGAGTTAACTTGAATTTGATATGTGCCAGCCGTTTTATCAATTTGAAAACTGATATTGCCTGAAAGATCAGTCTGAGCGCATTGAATAGTGTTACCACTAGAATCTTTCACAACAACTTCCGCATAGGCAATGCCTCTGGAAACAGGATTGCCGACGAGTCCTGAGCTTGTGCTGAGTTGACGATAGTAGTAGCTGGCATTGGCTGTAATGGTAATGGGATTTGTTGTACTTTTTGTTGTCGAGCAATAGGAAGACTCGGCGGCCGCTTTCAGCGAAGTTCCGCTTTCGACAGTTGTTCCACAAGCTCCTAAAAAGAGTGCAATAATTAAAAAGCCCAAAGGGCGGAGCAAGAGTTTTCCCACACTCTTATTATCGGTCTGTTTGGGGGGTTTTTTGATTTTTTCAAAGCGGAATCTCAGAACGATTCACGCATGTTTGTTTCAAAATAAGACAGAGTTATTAGGTAAAAATAAAGCCCCGAGGACAGGTGAGTGAGGGCTGTCCCGGGGCTTGAAAGTGGGAAATACTATTGAACTTTTAAATCAAGGCTCTTCGTAAAAGTCGCAAGGACTTTTTGTTGGATAATATCTTTGCGTGTGACGACTAAATCTAAGTGGAGTCCCGCGCCTGAAGTGACATAGTTATTTAAATCAGCGCTTGAAATACCCAGTCGAATGAGGGCCTGTGAAAACATGGTCGATTGCATCAGAGGTCCTTGCATAAAGCTGACATCCGACATCACAATTTTTTGTCGTCCTAAGAGCCCACCTTTTCGAGTCATCACAAGTCTGTAGTGAGTTTTGACTCGAGAAGAGTCCAATATCTGATCCCTGAAAAAGAGAACAGCACCGCTCTTATTTCCACTGATGCCAATACTGGAGACTTTTTTAGAGTCCACAATATCTTCCAATCGCATAAAGGGTCGATCGAGAGATTTTTCAAACTGTACAACTTTATTCAATTGTCGGCCTACTCTTTGGACGGATAGCAAGATTTTTAAATCTTCAGATCGACTCATGACTTGAGAATCAAGAGCAAGATGAGCAATCTGCTTTGAGTCTAGAACTTGACTTGCCGTTGTAGACTGCGACCACAAAACCTTTCCCTCATCACCTGAGATGGTAATCTTGTATGTTGTTGTCAGTTTGGGATGGGCACCTTTGTCAACAAAGCTTAATGCGGTTTCTTCGCCTTGTTTTGAAAGAGCTAAGCCGCTGATCGTTTCAGCTCCAAAATCATCTGCATTCCATCGAGTGAATTCAATTTGTTTTGTGATAGTAAAGCTAAATGCTTTTTCTAAAACAACTCCACTTCGAGTCGCACTGATTTGAATAGCATAGTCATAATCAGAAGGCAGAGTTTCGCTCAGCTTGGTTGAAACAATTCCATGAGTGGCATTTGCTGATGAGATCTCACCCTGTGAAACGACCTTTTTAGAGGACATTTCAATAATTTGGAATCGGTACACTGTCGATACGCGCGGTACTATTCCTTTGTCCGAGATAGAAAGATCACTCCAGTTGCCATCTCTGTTTGCTGTCAATTCTACTTTGTTGACGAGATTTCCACCTAAGGTTTTTTCATTGTATTTTGGAGCCATTGCCAACTCGATGGAGCCAGCGCCAGATCGAATATCTTTATGTTTCAATTTGTAGCCATAAATGGAATCTATGACAGTGAGGTTAACGTCAGGAGCACTTTCGCTGCCAACTAAGTTAAGACGGAAGCTTTCGGTTTCGGTTCCTGTCAGTGTTGCTTCGGCAGGCAATATCACCTGCACATCCTGACTCCAAGTATGATCGAATTCATCTCTATATTTAGTTACGCAGCATTTTGTGACGGTTCTGTATTTCGTAACAGTCAG
>DAHVKR010000389.1 GCA_027320785.1 Bdellovibrionales bacterium | reverse complement strand
GATGTGAGTCTTCAAACTCATATTGAGTGGGTCTAATAGGGAGTTTTTCTGGATGATAATAGAGATAGGAGTCTGGGTAATAATAGAGATGACTACAACTTGTTTGAATCAAAATAAAAAAACAACTTGTAAGTCGATACAAAAACTTCATAAAGTGACTACATCATAATTATGAATCAACTCCAAGGCGTTTTACTTAGCATACTTTTATCAACACTTTCCTGTTATGGGTTTGAAGTCACAAAAAATATCCAAGTACCTGACTCTCAAATTCATCAAATCAGCCAATCTACTGCATGGCTAAAGCTGATGCACTATCGCCCTAATATGTGGGGACATCTTCGAAGTGAAGTCGATGGTCCTGGCTTTTTCTTTTCTCCCCACGGCTTTACTCAGCCTGAAGAGGAATTAAAGGCTTCTCTTCAGGCCCTGTACTCAAGTCAACTTGTTGGGAAAATCAAAATGCCCGTTCGCTGCGCCTTTCCGGAAAGAACACGCTTTCTAACTGAAGCCTTTCACTTGCCTCCTCAAAATGTTTCTTGTGAAAAGCTCAATACTTTTATGGAGCAATTCCATGCCCCTCAATCTGTCAGTATTGTTTTCTCATCAGCCTATCCCAATAATTCCGCCTCGATGTTTGGACATACATTTTTAAAAATAAACTCTAGCCGATCATCAGACTTACTCGATATGGGGATTAACTATGCGGCAGTTGTAGCAGATGATGAAAATGGTTTTGCTTTCGTTTGGTTTGGCACAACGGGTGGATATGTAGGCCAATGGTCTGTGCAACCCTACTACGTTAAAGTGGGCGAATATAGTAATTCTGAAAGCCGAGATCTTTGGGAATACAAACTCAGTCTAACCCCCGAAGAAACAAAACGACTGATTCATCACATATGGGAACTCGAAATCAATAGTTATATGGATTATTATTTTTTCGATGAAAACTGTTCCTATCAAATTCTAGCGGCCATTGAAGCGATTCGACCAGACTGGAATCTTTTGAGACAAAAAATTTATCTTATTCCAGGAGAAAGCATTAAGTATGTCACAACTCAACCTGGAGCCGTTCAACAGGTTACATTTCGTCCTTCACTCTATAATCGCATCAATTCTCGTTATAAACTTTTAACTCTTGATCAAAAAAAGATTTTTCAAAAAGTCGTAAATCAAGAAATTCCTCCCGAATCTCTATCAGACCGAATCGTGGCAGATGCCTTGCTAACTTATTATGAATATAAAAAAAATGACCAGCCCAAAGCGTGGACTACAAAACAAACACAACAACTCGAAAATTTACGCTCACGAAGGGCTCACTTAGGAATACTCACTGAGGCAGAGAAAGAAAAAGTTCCGACTCTTGAAGGCCAAACGAGACCTGATTGGGGGCATGATTCTTATTCACTTTGGACAGGAGGTGGATACTATGCCAATCGAAAAAGTGATCTGGATAGTCCATTTCTGAGCCTTAAAATCAAATCAGCCTATCACGATTTACTCGATAATGACTTGGGCTACACACGTTACGCACATATCGACTTTCCGTACGCGGAGCTTCGTTACTACTCCATAAAATCTAAGTGGTCGATACAGGAAATTGGCGGTATTGGAACAACATCTCTCACTCCTGTTTCGTATCTTAAGACACCCATTGCATTTCGAGGACTTGTTAACTACAGACGTTTCGACTTAAAAGATAAAAGCGACCTGCATGCCGTCCATGCCGAAGCTGGTGGTGGACTGAGCTTCGATTTTATAAATAATCACAATCGTTTTTATTTCCTAGGCCTTGGGGCCACAGATTTAAGTTCAGATTTAAAAAAAGGTTACTCTCTACTTCCTG
>DAHVKR010000388.1 GCA_027320785.1 Bdellovibrionales bacterium | reverse complement strand
CCTTTGGGATCTCCCTCTTTTGGGCCTTCATTCCTGTTTTTCTTTTTCTACCCTTTTTTCTTTTCTACTCTCGCTCTGTGATGTCCATGGTTTCTTCCTACAAAGAGCCAGATGATCGAATATTAGCGATGACGGCGGCCATTACAAAAGTTCAACGAGTAATTTACGGCCACACTCACCATGCTCGCCATGAAATTATTGGCGCCGTTGAGCACTTGAACTCAGGAACTTGGTCACCTGCCTTTGAAGATGTGGAATACAAAAAACCCATCGAGCAGAGGAATTTTGTGTGGATAAGTCCGGGGGAAACTTCGAAAGAAGGCGATCGACGCGCCGAGCTACTCAAATTTGAAAGAAATATGAAGCCGCAGGGCGACGTAAATCCCGCATAAAGTTGTCAGATAGAAATTTCCTCGGGAAACTCTACAAAGTCGAATATATGAGATTTGATGGAGGATTCTTATGTCTGAAGTTTTAGTTGTAACAAGCAAAGTAAAAAAGTTGATCAAAGATCAAGGTGGCATGAATACATCTGCAGCCACAGTTGAAGTTTTAAGTAAGGCCATTGAAAAGCTTTGCTTAAAAGGTATCGAGCAAGCGAAACAGGACGGTCGTAAAACCGTAATGGATCGTGATATCGTAATCGATCATATCTAAAGCATTTGCAGAAGATCGTCCCAGGAAATGATTTTAACACCCAAAGACTGAGCTTTCTCAACTTTGGATCCGGGATCATCGCCGACGACAAGGTAATTGAGTTTAGATGAAACGGAGGAAAGAATCTTTCCTCCGTTTTTTTCTATAAGGTCCTTAGCGTCATCGCGCCTAACAGGCAGAGTACCTGTAATCACAAAACTTGAACCACTTAAAGGTCCCGATGTGCTTCTTTTGGAAGTTTCAAGCGTGACGCCCAACTTAATGAGCTCGTGAGCCTCTTTAATCATAGACTTATTCGAGAGCCACTTTTCAATGGCCTCGGCCACTTTGGGTCCAATTTCAGGAACTTGAAGAAGGTCTTCGGGGGCGGCCTTCAGGAAGGCTTCCAGCGTAACAAAATGATCTGCTAATAATTTAGCGGTTTGCTCACCAACGAAACGAATTCCAAAGGCATAAATGAATCTAGCAAGAGTCGTTTTTTTACTCTCCTCAATGCTAGCTAAAATATTTTCCACAGACTTTTCGCCCTGGCGATCTAGGTTGAGTAGAGCGTCTTTCTTAAGCTTATAAATGTCTGAGTAGGAATGAATAAGCCCTGTCTCAACAAAAGTTTCGATAAGACGATCGCCGACTTTGTCGATGTTCATCGCTCGTCGACTGACAAAATGCTTTAAAGACTCTTTAAAAATCGAAGGACAAAGAGGGTTAACACATCGGCTGACAACCTCATCTTCTAGCTTCTGTACGGGTTTCCCACAGGTTGGACATTTGGTTGGAATTTTGAAAGGTTTCGAGTGGGCTTGTCGCTTATCAAGAACAACCTGCACCACCTCAGGAATCACATCCCCTGCCCTTTGTACAATAACGGTATCACCAACGCGAACATCCTTGCGGTCAATTTCATCCTGATTGTGAAGAGTTGCATGTGTAACCGTGACCCCACCCACCTTCACGGGCTTCATAACAGCCACAGGTGTCAGCGCACCCGTTCTTCCGACTTGAACTTGGATAGACTCAACTTGAGTTATAGCTTGCTCCGGCTTGAATTTCGCAGCTGTCGCCCAGCGGGGGCTGCGAGCAATCATCCCGAGATCATCTTGAAGTCGCAAAGAATTCACTTTAATGACAACACCATCAATATCGAAAGGTAGGCCATGGCGCAGCTTTTCGATTTTATGGTAATAATCGACAACAT
>DAHVKR010000387.1 GCA_027320785.1 Bdellovibrionales bacterium | reverse complement strand
TTAAAATTCTTTTTTCATGAGTGGGTTTATAGACCTCTTCTTCTCCCGTCTCGACGTTCACGACACGATCCACTATATGAGGAGTTTTGAGTACCCCCCCGTTAGCTAATGCCGCATAAGCATTCGCCACTTGAAGAGAGGTGGCCGCCATACCTTGTCCAAATGCATTCGTTGCCAGCAAATGAGGATTCCAAGGAAGAGGATGTAAAATACCTCTAACCTCTCCAGGTAAATCAACCCCAGTCTTATCACCGAAACCAAAAGCCTCGAGACCTGATCGAACTTTATCTGCTCCTAACATCAAAGCAATTTTACCCATCCCGATATTAGATGAATAGGCTAAGATTTCAGAAACCGTGATATTGCCAAAATTGTGGTCTGAGTCAGATTCTCGAATAATTCGATTGGTCAGTTTCCAATGACCATGTTCACAGAAGAATTTAGAATTCGGTTTAAGCTCTTTGTCTTTTAAACCTGTCGCCACAACGAAAGGTTTAATCACCGATCCAGGCTCAAAAAAATCTGTGACATTTCGATTACGGCGAATTTCGGGCGAAGTCGATTTAGCTCTATTCGCATCGTAAGTCGGAGCACTGGCCATGGCGCGTATTGCGGAAGATTGAGCATCTAAAATTACACCCACAGCACCCTTCGCTTCGAACTCCTGTACGGCCTTAGCAAGCTCTGCCTCGAGCTGATACTGAAGCTCCATATCAATCGTTAGCTGAAGCTCATGCCCTTCGGGGTTCTCTGTAAAAAGAAGACCTTCTGAAACAAGAGGTCTTCCGCGAGCGTCTCTTTTAACAGAAAATTTCTTTTGATTTCCTTTGAGAGTATCTTCGTATTCGAGCTCTAAACCCTCTAGGCCTTTTCCCTCTGATCCCAAAAAACCAAGAACTTGTGACATCAGATTCTCATTGGGATAAACGCGCGTCCACTCTTCAACAAATGAAAGCCCTCTGATTTTCATTTTCGAAACTTTTTCCTTCACATCTCGAGGAAGTCTGCGCTGAATCCAAGCAAAGCGTCGATTCGAATCTTTGATACGGTTAAAAACACTCGAATAAGAGGTCCCTAAAATTTTTGAAAGTTTTCGCGCTACACTTCTCTTGTGAGTAATGATTTTAGGATCGGCATACAAAGAAAAGGCCGCTGTGCTCATAGCGAGTTCTCGTCCTTCCTTATCTACAATCGGTCCTCGACGAGCTGGAAGGGTGACAACTGTTTGGAATTGTCGATTTTTAAGTGTATTGAGTTTTTCATTCGGTAAAAACTGAAGCCATGCCGCTCGCAGAATAATAATAGATCCCAACATGAGCATGCCTAAAAACAATATTAATATGCGTGTTTTCATCTACGAGATTCCTCAACTGGATTGGGAAGAAGAATGATCTGACTCGCTTGAGCCTTTTTAAGAGTAAAGCGTGCCGATGCCATTTTTTCAACCCATTGAGGGCGGGTTGCTTTAGCCAATTGAATCTCTTTATTTTTTTTCGACTCGAGAACTTGTCGATATTCGCGTGTGACTTTTAAAAGAACGTAACCTAAGCGTCGCTCTTCCATTTGCAAAAAGACAACACCAAATAGTGTAAGTATAATCAGGGATACGCTAATAACAGGTTTAAATTTTCCAATCTCTTTTGAGCTCATCCTTGAACTCTCCTCTTCTACTGGTTGTTCTTATTCTTGATGTCGTTCAAAAATCCTCAGCTTCGCGCTTCGTGCGCGAGGGTTTGAAACCTCTTCCTCTCTTTGTGGAACGATCACTTTTTTATTTACAGGTCGTCCCAAAGAAGAGTTTTTAAAAATATTTTTAACAATCCGATCTTCGAGTGAATGAAAGGTAATAACAGCAAGCCTTCCTCCAGGTTTCAGCCCCTGCATAAG
>DAHVKR010000386.1 GCA_027320785.1 Bdellovibrionales bacterium | reverse complement strand
TTTATTGTCATGGATACTCCTTACCGATTGGCTAAAACACTTGATGATTTAGCTCGACATTTTCCTAAGAAAAGATGCGTCCTTATGTTGGATGTAAGTCTTGAGAGCGAGCTCGTTCTAGAAGAACTCCCCGGCGTTTTATTAGAACAATTTCGAGGTCAAAAAGCTGAATTTATGATTTGGGTTCCTTAAAATTACTTAGAAGTTAACGCCAAAACCAAATGTACTAAAAGATTTTTTACTTTTCTGATATTGACTATATTTCATGAAAAAAGGGAACCACGAAGCCTGCACCATAAGACCGTAGGCAAATGCTCGTTTCTCGACTTGATCTCCATTATCTTTCCATTGGAATCGAAGATTTTCCACATAAGGAATCAAGCGATAGAATTGGATAGGGTCTTTTCCCTGTAAAAAGAAATTCCAACCCACTCCATACTCTGTAAAAACCTCTTCGCTATCTAAATTAGTATCCACAAATAGTCGTAGGCGATCCCAAACATCGACCCGAGCCCCTATATTAAGATAAGATTTCGCGTCCCCATCTGAGTTTTTACGATAAGTAGGTGTCACGTAGAGAAGGTACACATCAAAACTTGTACTGGCCTGAAGCAGTGATGTTTTTTGCGGGCTTTGGTCCCTCAATTTGTTGAGCAATCTTTGAAGCGCCACATGAGAACTCACAAAATTAAGTTGCCCCACGAAGCGGTCGATTCTTTTTTTAGAAACAACTCCAATAATCTCACCCTTTAAATCAAAAACTGGCCCACCTGAATTCCCAGGGCTAACAGACATATCAGACACGAATCCCTCATCTGTTACACGTGATATGAGGCCCGCTGATAAAACATGGGTGTATTCGGACCTCAATACGGATTGGATTTTAAAATGAGTCTGCCCCACTGGATGTCCAATGGTTGCAATCACAGTCCCTTCAATATTTCTTTCAGACTCTGGCTTAATTTTGATTGGCTCCATATTGACTTTTGATTCGAGATGCAAAAGAGCAATGTCACTCACTTGACTCATCATCAAAATATTCGCATTGATTTTACGAAGTCCCGGAAAATAAACATAAATAGGATAGAAACGATCTACGCAGTGAGTGGCTGTGACGACCATGTCTTTTTCAATTAAAGCACCCGAGCAAATACCTCCGCCCGAAATAATAATTGGAATTTTAGGTTTATTTTTCAGATAAATAGAGGTCCAACTTGCAGGAGTTTCAGCCCTGGCTATAAAACTCCAAAATAAAATAGCAAATAAAAGCGCGATTTTCACATATCACCGATGAAATTCGTTGAGTTTGACTGTTGTATTGGCTTCCACATCTTTGGTCACAACGGCGTTTGCACCAATACGGGCCCCATCACCAATCCTAACAGGCCCCAGAACCTTAGCCCCAGTTCCAATAAGAACACGATGACCTACCGTTGGGTGTCTTTTGACAGGGTCAAATTTTAGACCTCCTAACGTGACTCCATGAAAAATAATGCAGTCATCGCCGATTTCAGCAGTCTCGCCAATGACAACTCCCATGCCATGGTCAATCACAAGCCTTTTCCCAATTTGAGCCCCTGGGTGAATTTCAATCCCTGTTAAAAATCGACTCAGTTCGCAAATCAATCGTGCACAAAAGTACAACTTTAATTTATAAAAAAAATGAGCAATCCGATGAAGACAGAGGGCTTTCGGTCCAGGGTATAGAAACAAAATCTCGAAATTTGATTTCGCTGCTGGGTCATAGTTCCGATAGGCCTTGATCAGATCTCGCATCAACGATTCCCTTCAAATGAAGATCTAAAACCCTTGCAAAAAAGTTCCATATTTTTGGAATCATAAAAAGTGACTTGAGTCAGAAGCCAACTCTTATCCGTTTCACCTATAATG
>DAHVKR010000385.1 GCA_027320785.1 Bdellovibrionales bacterium | reverse complement strand
AAGTTGGGCTTTTTCGCTAGAAGAAATTTGAGCCACGGGCAATCCTGTAATACGGGCAATGGTCATTTCAATTTCTTTTTCTGTGATCTCTAATTTTTCTTCAGAAGGATTTTCTAAGCGCATAAAAGCACCGGCTTCATCGATGACATCAATAGCCTTATCAGGCCAGTGGCCTGTTGAAATATGCTTTTGACTGAGATCCAGTGCGGCCTCGAGGGCTTCCAATGTGTATTCGACGTTGTGATGTTCTTCGTAATGTTTTTTCAGTCCTTTTAGAATCTCGAGGGCTTCATGTCGTTGTGGCTCATCCACGCTGATTTTTTGAAAACGTCGATTCAAAGCACGGTCTTTTTCAAAGTGCTGACGAAATTCACTTTGCGTTGTCGAACCTATCACCGGAATTTCTCCATGACCTAAAAAAGGTTTGAGCATGTTGGAAGCGTCCATGGAGCCGCCTGAAGTGGCGCCGGCGCCGACAATGGTGTGAATCTCATCAATAAAAAGAATCACATTTTTTCTTTTTTGAACTTCCTTAAGAACACCTTTTAAACGTCCTTCGAAATCTCCGCGAAACTTGGAACCTGCCAGCATGGAGCCTAAATCTAAAGAATAAATTTCTTTTTCTTTCAAGAGCTCTGGAACATTTCCATCCACAATTCTTTGAGCCAGACCTTCCACGAGAGCTGTCTTACCCACTCCGGGCTCACCAATCAGGAGGGGATTATTCTTTGTTCTTCGTGCTAGAACTTGAGTCATGCGATTGAGTTGAAATTCTCTTCCGACCACGGGATCGAGTTTATGCTCTCGGGCTTTTTGCGTGAGGTTGACGCAAAACTGATCGAGAGGACTTTGAGAGGAGTTCTTTTCTTCGGAGGAGGATTCCCCTGAGTAGGGTAGTGCGGGAAAATCTTTTTCGATTCCATGAGAGACAAGTTGGATCACATCAAATTGACTAACGCCTAATTGAGATAAACTGTAAACGGCATGAGAATCCTGCTCGTAAAACAGAGCGACAAGTAAAGTACCTTCATTAATTTGATTTTTACCAGAGCTTTTAACTTGCATGGCGGCTCTTTGAAAGAGTCGGTGGCAGGCCAGTGTGAATTCTGGTTGCCAAGAATCAAAGCCTCCATAGCTATCAATTTGCTCGTCTGTGATTTTGGGAGCTTTTTGTAGATACTCACGTAAAAGATTTTTGAGCTCAGGAACCGAAACTTTCAGGCCGTTGAGAATTTCGACCGTGGTAGGTGAAGCGCAAAGGGCCAATAAAATGTGCTCCAGAGTGACAAACTCGTGGCGAGCTTGTTTGGCGGATTCAGCTGCTTCAGATAATCTTCGTTCTAGTTCTCGAGTCATCATAACCGCACCTCATTATTCGTTTTATTATGACAGAAAAAGGGGCCTCGTCGCAAGGCCAGTTGGACACTTCTGCCTTCAGCCAAACAGCATAAAATGGAATTTACTTTGTCCTCAGATCAAAAGGAGGTGTATAGAGATTGTCAGGAGATATTTTATGATCGACACTTTTTTCAAGCCGCTCCAAATCGGTGATCTCACTCTTCCCAATCGAATTGTGATGGCGCCCCTAACGCGTCAACGCGCAGGTCAAGAACGTATCCCCAACGAAATGATGCGTGAGTATTACTCGCAAAGAGCTGAGGCGGGTTTGATCCTGACCGAAGCTACCTGTATTGAGCCGATGGGTGTTGGTTATAAAGATACACCGGGTATTTGGAGCTCCGAGCAAATTCAAGGCTGGAAAAAAATTACTCAAGGTGTTCACGAAAAGGGTGGACGTATTTTTCTTCAACTCTGGCATGTGGGGCGAATTTCTGACCCCTCTTTTCTGGAGGGTCAAACGCCCGTGGCACCCAGTGCAATTCAGCCCAAGGGGCA
>DAHVKR010000384.1 GCA_027320785.1 Bdellovibrionales bacterium | reverse complement strand
GTAATGGAGGAACCATGGAATTTAGAGAAAAGATTTTTCACCTTATCTCTTTCTTTGAGTCCTTCTGTCATATTATCAAAAGCGAAGGCCAAATCTTTCACTTCATCTTGGAAAACAGATTTGATTCGATCCGATGCTTTTACGTCAAAGTTCCCTTTTGAAACCAGACCAATAAGCTCAGCCAATGTTTCGATAGGGGAGGTAAGTGACATCGAGAAAAGAAAAATAAGAAAGATAGAGCCTGACAAAACAAGCCCTGCAATAAAGAAGGCTTTTCGTTTTACTTCATGAGCAGGCTCTAAAATAATATTTTCAGAGATAATAGAGAAGGCCGTCACACCGTAGCGAGTTTTTGAGAAAGCCGCAAAATAATTCGATTTATCTAGTTTAATCAGCCTTTGACCTCGAGGCGTTTTACTTTCCTCTGAAATCTTGAATGCTGCACTGTTAGACTCATCCGTTTGCTTAAGAGCTAAGGATTCATCTGAGTGAGCGATCACATACCCTCGTCGATCTAGAAGCTCAAAAGTTCTTTCTGTTTTTTCGGAGAAAGGTTTTTCAATTGTGGATAGTTTAAAGTAACCAATCGCCATATGAGTGATTCGCCCCAAAGAGTCCTTAATCAAAGGAATACCGATAGCAAGGATCGCGGGTTTTTGAGGTTGAGACCAATTGAGAACTTCAATCTGTCCTTGAAAAACATTTTTAAAAGGGAAGACCATTTGTTGCTTGAGTTGAGTCAGGTAAGTGCCATCGACTTTTTCTTTTTTAAGCTCATCTTCTTTAACCTGCGAGGATTTTGTTGTGATGTTTCCAGATGGATTCGTCTCATAAATTTCAATCGCGAGCATGTCGGACTCTTGATTGAAATTGAGTTTGAACTCTGAGGCAGCGTCATCTGATTTCATCAGAAGAGCTGATGAAACTTGTGTTTTGTTCACAAGTGAAGAGAGAAGATTTTCGACTTCTGTGGATTTGGCTGCCGCATAATCCAAGTTGATACTTTCTTCACGTTGCTTCGATGTTTTTTCAAAAAAGCTCGAGCTTCTCATGGCGATGAGGCTTGTGACAAAAACCAAAAGCAGAGTTGTCAGAATGATTAGTTTGGCTGAAATGGGGATGCGCATTTTCAATCCTCCCATGTTAAAATGAATACTCCGCCATTAAATTGACGTAAGTTCCAGATATTGTTGTTTTAACTTTTGTATTTGAATGAGTCGCCAGATATCCAGTTGTCCAGCCACTTGAGTCTGATGTATCGGTATAAGAGTAATTCTCAACTCGCGTGCTGAATCCGAGCAAGGTCGTCAGGTTATTGGAGTAGCGATAACTTCCTAGAATTCCAAGGTTATAGTTAAAATCACCACCAGAGTATTTTCCTCCGTTCGGGAGACTTGTTCCAGCGAGAGGTAGATACAAGTGAGCATTTGCTTGGAATCCCACCTTCGGGGTCACGGAATACCAATATTCGATTCCTGTATGAGCACCCATAATGCCCCCTTTAGAATAATAAACGGGCGTATTTTGTGAGTCTAATAAATGCGCCATCACATCAGCGGAAGTCGTCCATAAAACTGGAAATTCCTGGGTATAGACACCCATAATATAGCGAATTTCTGTTCTATCGGTTGTGTTTTGTCTTCGAATTGCAGAGACTTCAGAACCAAAATAATTGTAAACTTTATTTTGGAACACATATCCGCCTGCACCTAGATTGATTAAAAAACCCCACGGAGATCCGGCGCGGAGAATTCCAATTCCGAGGGTTCCTGTGCCTGTGATGGCGCTTGTAGAGAATTGTCGAGCAGCTCTGTAATCTGATGTCAGATGAGTCGAGCTCGCATACCAACTCGCTTGAGAAAACCAACCATCCACACGATCGATGGATTTTCTCATGGTCTGAACATATTCAG
>DAHVKR010000383.1 GCA_027320785.1 Bdellovibrionales bacterium | reverse complement strand
AGATGCGTCTTAAAAACTTCTCGAATGGCATGATTTCCCACTGCCACTCGAGTATTTTTAAAATCAGGTTTTGAACGATTATCTGTATGTTCACGTCGTTGAGGACGTGCTGACTTTTGAGAATGATGAGAATGTCGCGACATATTTCCTACTCTTGAGCCTGAAATTTTTCAGGAGCTCCCTTTAAAATCCAATTTCGTACAACTTGAATACGGTCTTCACTCACTTGATGATATTGAGGCTTGTTAAGTGGAGGCATATGGTGCTTCTTCGTCGTGGCTAATAGCACCTTGTAAAAGGGACTCTTGTCCAAATCCTTCGGAATAACCAAGGGATCATCCCAATCTGCTGTTATGAGATCATGATACGTATCCAATGGAACTGAATTCGCATCCGTTTTAGAGTCTGGATTGTGACAGTCTAAACATTTGTAGGCCACGATGATATTTTGATAGATCAAGTTAAAACTAAGATCCGTTGGTTTCCCAACAAACGGCGGTACGAACGAAAATGGATTCGCTTGAAGGTTTGGGTACTCTTCCAAATCGAAAACTCTGTAATTACATCCACCCAAGGCAAAGCTGAACAGCAAGCAAAGAGGTAGAATTTTTTGAAGTTTCATACTTCCTCCAAATGGAGGCCGGATTATACTCTATTTATGACTTAAAAAACAGGCACGCAAATCGGGTATGACAAAATTACCTATTTGCCCATGCTGGCCATGACGTAATCCAATACAGCCTCTTTGGGGTTAGGCGCTTGAAGAATAGGCCTTCCTACCACAAGAGCTTGGGCCCCCTTCGACAGAGCCGTTTTAGGCTCCATAACACGCTTCTGATCCTGATGCTCTTCAAGATCCATTCGAATGCCGGGGACTACTTTGAAAGACTTTTTATCTTTTAAAAGATCCAACTCATGCCCCGAACAAACCAATCCTGTAATTCCCGCCTCTTCTGCCTCGCTGGCTAAATCCAAGACATGTTCTTTGATAGGTTTGGGTTGAAAGCTGATAGGTAAATTCCCTTCTCCCCAGCTGGTAAGAACGGTCACTGCTAAGATTTTAAAAGGACGTATTTGATTGAGTTTGGCTTCAAGATTAGCACACTCTCGCAAAGCTTCTTTTCCCGCCAGGGCATGAACTGTAACAAGAGTCGCCCCTGCATCGAAACTAGCTTGAATCCCCGCCACCATCGTACTCGGAATATCAAAATGTTTCATATCGACAAAAACAGGAGCCAACTGAGCCAACTTCTGAACAAAGGCCTGCCCTTCTCGCATCACGAGACGAGGCCCTATCTTTAAAGCCCCTGCCACTTCTCCAACTTCTTGAGCTAATTTATAGGCTTCTTCTGCACTATCTAAATCAAGCGCGACAATAATCGGATTTTGTAAGAGCGGGCCCATCGTAAACTCCTATATTTGGTTATGCATTTAATACTTTTTCAACAGCTGACAAGACAGAATCAGGTGAAACCTTAACAACCGTTTTTGTTCGCCTTTCAACAACTTCAACTTCGTTTTGATCCAATCCTTTTTTGCCCACAACAATTCGAACAGGCATGCCCAGCAGATCTGCATCTTTAAACTTAACACCAGGCCTCTCATCTCGATCATCTATAAACACATCATGGCCTTTTTCCTCCAAAGCCATCTCCATTTTCTGAACAACAGCTTGAGCCTTTTCATCCTTTGGGTCCAGTAGACAAATATGTACCTGGAAAGGCGCAATCGCCTGAGGCCAAATAATTCCATCTTGATCGTGATTTTGTTCGATACAAGCTTGCACAGTGCGTGTTACTCCAATGCCGTAGCAACCCATTTCAAAGTTTTGCGCTTTCCCTTGAGCGTCTAAGAATGTCGCTTTCATTTTCTCTGAATATTTCTTACCCAAATAGAACACATGTCCAACCTCAATG
>DAHVKR010000382.1 GCA_027320785.1 Bdellovibrionales bacterium | reverse complement strand
GCATTGGAGGGTAGATGGCAGATCGAAAGGCGCTAAAGCGCTCGGGCACAGAGGGAGTCTGTGTGTTCATAAAAATCCTTTCTCATCATCTCATGCGAATTTAAAACTCGATGAAATGAGGTTATGTGTAGAGCCATCTCAAGAGAATCCATGAACTCTCTGAAATCGCTTTACATGATTAAAGAAAAAAAGATCTCGAAAAGCAAGGGGTAGAATGTTAGGACTTGAATAAGCTCCACCCGATAAAGCGATGAGGTACCATGTCGAAGCTCCTCAAATGTCTATTGTGTCATGAGGATCAAAACCTTCGGGACTATTATAAGGACCCGAGTGGTCTTCAGTACTGGCGGTGCGATCACTGTGGGCTGATCTTTTTAGATCCCCAGTTTCATTTAAACTGGTCCCAGCAAACGGACCGTTATAATCTGCATCAAAATAATGTTTTGGATGAGCGTTATCAGGGTTTTTTAAGATCGGTTGTAGAGGCTGTTCAGAAGGGGCAGACGCCAGGTGAGGAAGGTTTAGATTATGGAGGAGGGCCGGCCTCTGTTATTTGCTACCTTTTGCAAAAAGAGGGATATTCCATTCGAAATTACGACCCTCTTTATTTTCCACAAGGTGAGCTCCTTCGGAAAACCTACCATTATATAACTTGCACAGAGGTGGTGGAGCACTTTACAGAGCCCCATCGTGAATTTGAAAAGCTTTACGGGCTTTTAAAGCGTGGGGGACGACTTTATATTAAGACGGGGGTGACAGATCAGGTTTCTGACTTCGCCCAGTGGCACTATCGACGTGATCCCACCCATGTGGTTTTTTATAATCGCCAAACCTTCGAGTACATTCAGCAAAACTGGAATTATTCCGAGCTTTTATTTCATTCGGACTGTGTTCAACTGGCGTGTTCTCCTTGAGGTGCCTGAATTGCAAATACTCTCTAATTAAATTCAAACTAGAACGTTAGAGGGTTTTATGAAGAATATAACCGTTTTTAAAAGATTATTTGGATCGGGAATAGCCGCCATTCTGGCGTCTTGTCTATTAGTTAGTCAGCCATTGTGGGCAGCGGAAAACTGTTCGGCTGTTTTGGCTCCTACGGCTACGACGAAACCTTTCGTTCCTCAAGAACAGATTAAAATAGTGGCTTACAATCTCGAAGAGTTCTTTACTCGAGAGGCCGCTGATGCTCGAGGCGATACTCAGAAGGTTCTGAGTATGGAACATGGGTTTAAGCCTGAAGATCAAATTGTAAAAGAGAGAGAAATCATCAAAGAAGAGAACCCAGATATTATAGTGGCCACTGAAATGCACTTAGAGGGTGATGCCAAAGAGTTTATGGATGATCCTCAGTTGCAAGGGAAATATAAGCAATTTTTAATTCCAGGCAATGATTCCTATGGAATTAATATAGTAATGTACCTCAAGAGTTCTTTAAATTTTGAAGCCACTTATACCAGTCACAAAGATATGACTTGGACAAATCCTTTTACTCATCAGGTACAGCCACTCTTTTCTCGAGATTTGCCTGTACTGATTCTAAAAAGACCAGGCGAAAATAACCCGGCTCTTATTGTGATTGGGAATCATGCTCACTCAAAAAGAACATCCAATGGAGACACGGAAAGTAATGAGTTAAGAACAGCTCAGTATGAAGGAGCTAAGCAAGTCATTCAGAACTTAAAAGATCAGTATGGAAGTCAGGTTCCTATTGTACTGGCGGGTGATTTTAATACCAATGTGATCAATGCTCCCGAAGTGAATCCCATTCGAGATGTCGTGACGAGTATTTTTGATTCAATAAAAGGAAAAACTTTTGATTTAGTCGATCGAGTGACTCATGTATTCTTTGGCAAGGATGGAGAAAGAAACGCCGAGCAATTGGACGACATTCGTGTATCAGGAAATGTTCAAGTTATTTCGGCGCAAGTGA
>DAHVKR010000381.1 GCA_027320785.1 Bdellovibrionales bacterium | reverse complement strand
CAGTCGACTCAGAGATGTTTTAAGGTCATGGGAGAAATTGGAGAAGAAAAGGCGAAGACGCAAATTTCTCATTCTCTCTCTATGAGTCAGAGTCAGGAGTGCCGCTCCTCCCACAAAAATAAATCCCAAAAGAATAGATCCTTCCCAAACTAGCATCCAGTGCAGTCGGACATATTTCTCATGAGGCAAGTTCGTGGCTAATATACTCAATTGTCGGAATGAAAAAATCCACCACCAACTCACCATGGAAAAAGTAAAGACAAACCAAAAAATCGATAAAAGAAATTTAAACAGGTCAGCCTGAATTTGTTTTTTTTGTAAATTCCCCATCAAGTCCCCTGCAAAGCTTTCCCTAAGGCCTGAACCGTTTGATCCAGAAGAGTCGGCGTATGAGCAAGAGATAAAAATCCCACCTCATAGGCATGAGGTGCTAGATAAATCCCTTTTTCAAGAGCATGATGATAGAATTTTTTAAAAAACTCCTTTTGCTGAGGAGGTATTTGGCTGACTCTTCGAATAGGCTCAGGGGTTTGAAGGTGACACCAAAAAAGACTGCCAAAGCGAACCATTTCCATTTTGTGATGACCCAAAAGAGGCCGAATCTTTTCCTCAAAAGACTGCCCTATTTTTTCAAGTGTTTTCCAGCCTTTTTCCTTTTCCATTTTTTTAAGTGTGGCAAGGCCTGCCACCATTCCCACAGGATTTGCACTCAAAGTGCCGGCTTGGTAAACAGTCCCAAGAGGGGCCACTTGATCCATCAGGTCTTTTCTTCCTCCGTAGCAACCCACGGGAAAGCCCCCTCCAACAATTTTACCATAAGTCACTAAATCAGGTTTTAAACCCCAAAGTTCTGCCATTCCTCCAAGAGCTACCCGAAATCCCGAGATCACTTCATCTAAAATCAGAAGAGCTCCATGTTTTCGGGCTAGGCTTTCAACTTTTTGAAGAAATTCTTTTCTTTGTACGAGGAGCCCATAATTTGCAGGTAAGGGTTCTACAATCACAGCTGCAATTTGAGATCCTTCTCTTTGAAAGATCTCCTCTAAAATTAACACATCATCTAAAGGCGCTACTAATGTGGTCTTCTCTACATCCACTGGAATTCCAGAGCTGGATGAGGCCGAGACACCGGCTAAACCACTTCCACTTTGTACCAACATGGAATCCACATGACCATGATAGCAGCCTTCAAATTTTAAAATCTTTTGTCGACCTGTAGCCGCACGGGCTAAACGTAAGGCTGTCATCACAGCTTCAGTCCCTGAAGAAACAAACCGGAGTTTTTCAACCCAGGGAATGCGCGAAGTGATCCACTCTGCTAACTCAAGGCTATAGGGCTCACAGGTTCCAAAGGTCCAAGCTGTTGAGATCATCTCTTCAACTTGTGATTGCACATCTGGATCTCGGTGCCCCAGAACAAGAGGTCCCCAACTTTGACAATAATCAATATACCTTTTCCCTTCGACACTCCAAAGATAGGCGCCCTCGGCTTTTTGAAAAAAAATAGGGTCACGATCTAAACTGGAAAAACTACGAATAGGAGAGTGTACTCCTCCCGGAGCCACCTTCTTTGAACGCTCAAATAACTGTGATGAATTCATCTCCAAGCTCCACAAAAATATGTTCATCTGATCCTAGATGCTTCTTTATGCTATCGTAAGTTCGGCCTGGACCACAAATATGAAATCTTTGTTTAAGCTCAGGAAAAAGACGGACGGCCAGCTCAAACTCTGATGCACTTCTCCAAGAAAAGAGCGGAGAGTCTGGAAGAGATGTGGACAACATCTTCAACTCAAGCTGATAAGTTGCAAGATTTTTCTTATTTCCACCTTCTGGAGCCATTTGATGCGTAAGCCTTGTCCACATGGGCTCTTTTCCCCACAAAATTGAAATGCGTGGGTCTTCTTGTTCACCCAGGCCCTCACTGCAACC
>DAHVKR010000380.1 GCA_027320785.1 Bdellovibrionales bacterium | reverse complement strand
AAACCTCAGGTTCAACAAATTCTACGCCCTTTAAGAGCTATAGTTTGACCCCTCGAAGCTCGCCTCTTCCCTGGAAGAAGTGGAGCCTCATTTCTTTTGTATCACTGGCTGTGGTAACGGCTATCCTAGTATTTGTTCAAAAAAAGACTTGGGAATCAGATCAGAAAAAAATATGGTCTGAATTTCAACAGCTATATGCAGCTCAACTTTATGATGATGCTTATAATAAGATGAAAGAGTATCAGCTGGATTTTATAAATCAGGCACCCGCCTTAACTCGCGCTGGTTTTTTGTATCTGAATCCGGGTCACGAACTTGTTAATGCAAAACGTATGTTTGAGAAGTCCTCTCAACTTGAGCCCAATAATAAAGATTTGATGGTGCAAAATCTTAATGGGCTTGGGCTTGTTGCTTTATATGAAGGCCAAATGTCTGAATCGCGATCCTATTTTGATCGTGCTTTAACGCTTGAACCTGGTAGCATTCCGACTCGACTCAATATTATTTCTTTAGATATGAGTCAGGCTAAATGGACTGAGGCGTACTCTTTAGCTCTGCAAGTGACGTCAGCAGAACCTAAAAAGGCTTATCTGGTTCAATCAGCCATTTCTTTATTATCGAGTAGCTATGCAGAGAAAGGGCGCCCTCTCTTGGCGGCATTGGCAAAATCCATTGATGACTCATCTTATCTAAGACCTGCTATGCGATTGATGATGATTAGGTTGGCGGGTCTTCACTCGGATAAGCTAACTCTAGAGGCAGATCTTCAGCATTTTCTTGAGGACCTACCAAGTCTTCAGGTTCGATTTGCCGAGTCCCCCATGGTGGATCAAAGATGGAGTGACTGGAATTTTTTATTTCAGTTTTGTCATGACATTCAGGGGCCCCCTGAATTGGCTCCTGATATAGCGGCAGTACAAATTGTTTGTACAGCTCAAATTCAAAAATGGAATGATGCTGAAAAGTTATTGGACGAATCTATAAAACGTTTTCCCAATAATAAGAAAATATTTTTAGCACAACTCCATCTTTTAATAAGTATGCAAAGATGGCCTGATGTTCGAGCCCTCATGAGGACTGCCAATTTAACTTCAGATGTCGCAACCAACTGGATGTTTGCTAAATCCTGTCTTGAGGAAAAAAATAAGTCATGTACAGAGTTATATTTGAACCCACTTTTACAAAAAAGTCATATTTCAACGCCCGTTTACGAATTGCAGGCCGAAAACACATGTCTGACAAAAGTATCCGATGTTTGTCGATTCGCCATTACTCAAGGACTTGAGCAAGATCCATTAGACTATGAGCTACTTAAAATAAAATTTAATATAGAGGCGGGCCTGTGAAGACCCTGGGGCTTATAACTTGCACTCTCATGGTTTCATTTTTATTTGTTAGTTGCTCAAAAGAAAAATCTTTCGATATCAAAGATGAAAATATTCTTCAAGTTGACGAGCTACCTGCAGACTTTGTTGTTCCAGAGGTTATTTGGGACAGCATGAAATCCTCAGAGGCAGGTGGTGGGGGTGAAGGCGAGGGAGAAGGTGGTCACTCCTCCAAAAGCGAAGGAAAACCAATTCGCTATACAACTGTTAATGTTTTTATGAAGGAAAAAAATAAGGGCGTGTTGCAAAAGCCTTTATTAGGATTCGCTTTTACGCGTGGCGGGGGAGACCTGGATCTTTCCACTGTTATGGGTGATAAGGGTGGAACTTTCTATCTAGGTTTTGAATTTCCTGAATTCGAAAATGTAACTCAAAAGAAAGCGTTCTTTATTAGTGAAAGCCGTCGTCGAAAAGTGGACGGTGAAATATTGGGATCCGGTTGTCGTAAAGTTCTGGATATTTCGAATGAGTTCTTCAAAGAAAACAGTGAAAAGGGAATAAAGATTAATACAACTCGAGATCGTCAAGATTCGATTTTGGGGGGGCACCTCATCATTATAGGTGA
>DAHVKR010000037.1 GCA_027320785.1 Bdellovibrionales bacterium | reverse complement strand
TATTTCGGCCCTGTTCATCTAGCTGAGTAATCAGAAAGTCGAATTTCTTTCCAACAAACTCCTCACCAGATTTCACAAAATGAGAGTCAATTTGGCTAATAGGACAGAAGGCTTTTTGTCCTTGCATATCAATTCGGAACCCCCCTTTAACCAGCTCAAGAACTCGTCCCTGAACCGGCAGCTCCATATCAAAAGCATCTTGTAAACTATCTAAATCCGTTGCCGCTTTTTTGGACCCCTTTCGAGTCACACGAATTTCTCCGCCTTTTACTCTAACAACCACAACATCAATGATGTCGCCTACTTTATATTGAAGCTTATTTTCAGCATCTAAAAGATCAGTTCTTAAAATAACCGCATCCTGCGGAGTCCCTGTCGACACAAAGGCTTCTTCCTGGCCGATACTCAAGATTTCAGCTTTAAACTGATCCCCTGTTCTAAGGGATTTGCTTGCCCGTGCAATCGAGTTTTCAAATAAGCTGGCAAAATCAGATTCATTTTCTTTTATTTCATCACCAAATATATCTTTTTTAGACATAAAACCTCACAACTTTTTATTCTTATAAATTTAATCTTTTTGCTTGAGCTGATAAGCTTTCGCATACTTTAAAAAAACAGCTCCCGCGGATAAAGCAGCAATAACAAGACCCTGGAACCCATCCAAAAAACCAAGCTTTAAAATATAGTGTTTAATAAGCCGCATTTTAGAATTGATCATCATCGAAAGCAGAAGTCTGGGGCGACTATACCGAATATATTCTGAAGCCGCCAATGTAGAATAATGATTAATCCGCGCCCAGTGCTCTTCAATAGAATAGTAAGTGTAGTGATTCACAAGGCTTTTTATATTCTGAGACTTTTGCTGCTCTTCGAATTGAAGGGTTTCATGAATTTGCCCCACCCATTTAGTACCCTCTCGAGGAAATAGACGTATGTGCCGATCTGGAAACCATCCTGAATGGCGAATCCAATGACCACAATAATTGGTTAAACGATTTAAACTATAAACACCCTGCAAATGAGGCTTCAGCTTTAGAATTTCATTTTGACATTCAGGGGTGAGTTCTTCATCGGCGTCCAGCGAAAGAATATAATCCTGTGTGGCCAAAGAATTTCCATAATTCTTTGTTTCTGAAAATCCACGCCATTCTGTTTCCACCAGCTGAGCCTTTGGAAAACTTCTTACGATTTGAGCTGTTTGATCTGTGCTTTTAGAGTCTAAGACAAGAATTTCATCTGCGATGCTCAAAACAGATTTCAAACATCGACCAATATTTTTTTCTTCATTTTTGGTACAAATGACAACGCTAATGCCCAAACGAGGTCCCCAATACTTCCTGGTAAACTCTGTAATTGCCTTCTGCCATAGATTCAAGACTAAACTCATTTTTGACCCATTTTTGAGCCTCTGAGTTGAGCTGCTTTCGCTTTTCCCGGTTTTGAATCAGAGTATAAATCGCTTCCGACAGGGCCTTATCATAACCCACCTCTATCAAAAGACTTGTTTTCTCTTGGACAATGATTTCAGGAATTCCACCTACCCGACTTCCAACAACCGCACAGCCTGGATTCCCACTAACCAAAGGTAAGAGCTCACAGTTCCAACGCTTCTCTTGATAGGCTGGGCTTTTAGCAGGAACAGCACCAAATTGGGCCTCGACTTTTGACCTTAATCCATCAATTAAAAGTCGAGCTTGGTTCTCTCCGCCTCTCCACGTTTTTTCACTTCCTAAATGTAAAACTCGAATCGACATAACTAGATCGTAACGAAGTCCTGAAGTTCAGACAACATATACCACTCCGCGCTTTCCCAAGCCAGACGCGACTTAGACGAGACTCGACGCTAAACCAGTTTTACTGAACTTGACTGCCCTCTCGAACAAAAAAGCAAAAAGCTAGAAAGATAGGTCTTACAAGAAAGACCATGAGGGGAAATATTATGTCAAAAATAATCATCACACTTTTAACGTCGTGCTTGCTTGTTAGCACTTCGTACGCATCTAAAATTGGAACCTTAATAGTCGGTGGCGAAGAAGCCGGCCCTAAGGACTTTCCATTCATCGCTTCATTGCATATGACACAGGGATACGGAAGTCATTTTTGCGGCGGATCTTTGATTAAGCCAAATTGGGTTTTAACTGCCGCTCACTGTGTACGTGGTGCTCAAATTGCGAAAGTTTATATTGGCTTGAACAATCAGAAGGATCTGGCGTCTGGCGAAAGCTTTGATGTCGCTAAAATTGTAGCTAATCCGCAGTATGACCCGCGTTCAGGCGATTGGGACTACGCACTTATCGAACTGAAAGGAAATTCTACCTTCAGACCTGTTGAGCTGAATACTCAAGAAATCAGAATTCCAAATCAATCGAGCCCTGATGAAGTGATGGCCACAACCGCTGGATGGGGTGCCACGAGCGAGGGAGCCTGGGCTTTACCCGATCAACTTATGAGAGTCGACGTTCCACTAGTTAACTCCGTCGAGTGTAAACAGGCTTACTCTCAAGTGACAGATCGTATGATTTGCGCAGGATATGAACAGGGTGGTAAAGATTCTTGCCAAGGAGATAGCGGCGGTCCCCTTCTTATAAAAGATCGCAATGGTGATTTCACTTTAGCTGGAATTGTGAGCTGGGGTGAGGGGTGTGCCCGCCCCAATAAGTATGGCGTCTATGCAAAAGTAAATGCCGCTATCGACTGGATTAACCAAACAACAAATAATTAATTTTCCATTAAGGGTTCCGCCGCCGCGGCGGAACCCTTTTCTAGAGTGCGCACTCTAATGGGCGCCATTTTTTGAGACCTGTCAAAAGTTCTGCATCACAAATCTAACAGATTGTATTTCACTGGGATTGATTTTTGAATCACACCTCCTATATGAAATTAAAATGCCTTTTTACACTTATTCTAGTTCTTATGTTTTCTGCCCTCGCAGAAGCCCGTTATCCTTATTGCGAAGCCCTCTTGGCACTGTCTAAGTTTAAGACAGTCCCTCTATCCTTTGATCATATCGAATATTTTAAGTCTAAAAATCTACCTGGTCTTGAAATGGCCTATCAACTTGTTCCACCACGTACTGAAAATAAAGAGACCATCGTTTTACTCCATGGTCTTGGTGACTATATGGAAAAGATGTACCCTCTTGCCAGAAAATTTCTGGATGATGGTTATGGAGTTCTATTAGTCGATTTGCGAGGCCATGGATATACACTCAAAAAAACCCTCGAAGTCATGATGGAAAAAAATCTTTCGCAATTTCCAGAGAGCTTCCAACCTGAAGACAACGTGAAGGACATTACGGATCTCATTTTAGATAAGGGAATTAAGCGTTTTCACATCGTCGGACATAGCCATGGTGGTGGAATTGCATATGCCCTAGCTCATAAGTTTTATTTAATGAAAAAAGACGGTAAACTTAAATCTCCCCAATCACCTCGCCTTCTTTCAATTCACATGCTAGCGCCTTATGTTTCACGAATTGATAAGTTTTGGTCGGACTCGGCCTTCACTCCTGAAATTATGCTCCAAGAAACCTCCAAACAACTTGTGAAGGCAGGAGCTGATGCTCAGTCAATCTACTCTGTTTTTGATCCACTCTTCGAGCTCTTTATTAATGCCAATCGAACGACGCAATATTTTACTGACTACTTCAAAATTGGTTGGGGTGGACAAAAATTCATCGACACCCTTACGGATCCCGCTCTCGAAATTTCACTTCGAAAGAATTTCACTCAGTACTTCCGCAATCGCCTGGAAAAATACGTTCATAGATCTCTGACAGAGGACGAGAAAAAACTTGTGGACATTGAGGCTGAAGTGACTTTGCTTGTAACAAAGGGAAATCGCTCTCTTGATTTACTGGATAGAACGCATGAAATTCCACCCGTTAATGTAGATGTACAAGTTATTGGCGCCAGAGACGATCAAGTTGTTCCCATGGCTCAACTAATGGATTTTAATATGCGCCTCAAGCAGGCTGAGATTCGAAACAGCTTGGTCTTTCTAGAGGATCCGCAGGCTGATCACTTTATGAATTTAGACAACACCTCAGAGGTCTACAGCCTTATCACACGAGAAATTCGAAGCCTGCCAAAAGTCAAATAAGACTCTATTTTTTATTTCTCCCGCCTGGGCTATACTCTCAGGAAAGGAGGCCATTATGACCATCATCAATTCACAAGATGAACTTGAAGCAGGAACTGGCTTTATGCTCGCTCTTCCAGAAAGACTTCGTGATATGGAATCAAGAGGATATACTGAAAATCTCGTTATGAGATACGACCATTTTGAGTGTCAATCTGGTGCTATTAAAATATATCCAAAAGACGTAGTCGTTGATGCGCTTATGCGTTTTGAAAACACTTCTGATCCTGACGACCAATGTATTCTCTATGCAATTGCCAATAAAAACGGTAGCTGCAAAGGGGTCTTTATCGAATCTTATGGTCTGTACCATGAAGAGCTCTCACCTGAAATGATCAAGTGCCTGCAGAATGGAACGCACTCTTTGACATTTCATTGACCGTGTTAACCCTAAGGGGTACAGATAAATGAGGCTCTATAAACAGGAGGCGATTTTATGAAAATTAACACTGGCAAATGGGACCGCGTTGCTCGAATTATATTAGGTATTTTTCTTCTTTCTATAGTCTTCGCTGGCCCTCAAACTCCATGGGGTTATATTGGACTTGTACCACTCTTGACCGGCATTTTTGGAATTTGTCCACTCTATTCAATTCTTGGTATTAATACTTGCCCACTCAAAAAGGAGTGATTTTTAAAATATCACTCTTAAATTAAAAACTGCTCCCGATTTTCCTTTGAAGTTATTAGAACGATCAAATCTCCAATAGGGTGTTAGTGTAAAATCGAGCACTCTTTTGTAAATTATCCGATTCCAGGAAACTGAAAGTATATAGTTTTCTAAGTGGTAGTTGCTGCGATTATTTGAATTAAATATCCAAGAATACGCGAGTGTTTCACTATCACTTAAAATCTGACCTAAGACGATTCCATTATTAACGTTATAAGTGCGAATGCGATCTGTGTAGTCGCCTTCATTTAAAAAAGTGAGATTCCACCTTCGACCTAAAATAAAGTTCCAGTTGAGACCCTGGTAAAGCCCAGGTCCTCGCGTCGCACTTGCATACATTTCAAACTTCGGTTTAATTTCGACATTTTTAAATCGAGCATAAGTATCAAAAGCAAGCGAATGAGACACCTTAAGCTTGTTTTGCAAGTCTATGCGGGGCTCAAATGAGGTTCTAATTCCCCCAAAACGCTGATACCAAGCAACCGTAGCCCCATAATTTTCTTTACGCGAATTAGGGTCATAGTAACTTTGTATGGATTTTCTCTGATTTTCTTTTTCATCATATGAAGTAAACTTTAGAGCCAAAAACTTCTCTAAATTCGGGAAACGCGGATAAATACCAACGCTAGTTCTATTAACGGGCCCTTGCCCTTCAAACGTATAAGTTGTGTTTTCTAAAGTTACTCGGGTTTTATTTTTTTCCTTAGTCAGCCTTCTTCCGACCATAAAAAGATCTAAGCCATTGGCGACGCTATCAAACCAATCGGATATTTCAATATTACGCTGAATCAGCCTCTTCTCAACACTTGGCCTGGGTTGCTTATTAAAGGGTTCAACAGTTTCATCTTCAATCGCATAGGCAAACTGAGCCAAGAGCAATAAAGCTCCTGACACAAGAAGTACTAATCGAAATATCCCGCGACTTGAAATCATCTAACTCCAGCTGAGTCACAATTTTTTAGTTGTACATCATTTATGATCAACCTTAAGCTCCACTCATGAGGCTATTTTCATCCGCATTAGTTATTATTTTCAGCTTATTTTGTCTTCAAGTACAAGCCTATCAACCCGAAGAAGGCAATGTCACGGCCACGCTAGGCCCTTATTTTTATAAAACTGATTTCAGTGGAGTCCCTTCTCGAATATCCTCCCCATGGATGGGAGATGGGGGACTTATTGTGAATGGAGATTTAAATAAAACGGAGTCTCTTGAAATAGCTCTGTTCCATTTAAACAAACGCTTTCTCAGAAGTCGCGATAATCTTTATCTTGAAGAGCTTACCCAGATTATTCACGTCACAATGGGATATAAAAGGTGGATTACTTCGCGCTACTCTTTTTCTATTGGTTTCTACTCAGAGTATCCTCTCGGGCCTATTCGTGTCGTTCGCAACGATTTTCCCCCCGATTCCGCACCCCTTACCTCTGCCCATAATAACACTGAATATGGCTTTGATCTTGCGGCTCAAGCAGAAATTTGGCAGTGGAAAAAATTTGATCTGATTACAGAGGCTCGTTACGCAGTCGCACTGACACCTCATGATCATGAAAAATCAAATCATTATGGCTTCTTTGTTGGTCTTCGGTTTCTCGTTCAAAGCAAATTCAAACCAAAATCTTACTAAAAGCGTACTGTTTGATTTTTCTCTTGGTCCTGTGATGCCGTTCCCCTGAGAGCAATACGAGCAGAATCCCACGAAGGTAAACTTGAGAGTCGCTCAGGCAACTGAGTTTTGAATTCCGCCATTTCATTTTGCGGAACAGGATCTGCCGCTGGAAACTTCACCTTTAAGGGATCCACATACTGATTGGATTTATAAAATTCAAAGTGCAAATGGGGTCCAGTTGAAAGACCCGTCGTTCCAACATATCCAATAATTTGTCCTTGCTTAACTCGAGCCCCTCTTCGAATCGAAGAAGCATATCGACTGAGGTGCTTATAGGCTGTTGTATAAATTGAATTGTGGCGGATCTTAATCATTCTTCCGGCCCCGCCTGCCCAATTCGCGACGACTACTGTTCCATCCCCAACAGAACGAATCGGCGTTCCGATGGGAGCCGCATAATCAACCCCCAAGTGAGGTCTGTTGATGTGTAAACTCGGATGAAATCTTTTACGAGAAAATCGAGAGGTTATATGAGCAAATTTAATCGGGCTTTTCAAAAACATTCGACGCAAGGAAGAACCATCCGGAGAATAGTACCCAGACTCTCCATTGGCCCTTTTAAATAAAATGGCCGTGTGTAACTCACCAGCATTTTCATACTCAGCTGCAACAATATCTCCCCAACCAATAGGGCGACCTTTGATCAACTTTTGCTCTACAGTCAGTCTCCATCTATCATGAATTCGAACTTCACGAGCAAAATCAATTTGCCAGCTAAAAATCTCTGCTAAATCTGAAATAATATTAGGATCCATTTTGGCTTCTTCTGCCGAATTCCAAAGACTCGAGTCCACAGTCCCCGCAAAAGAGACAAGCTTCGTATCAATCTCTTCAGTCTCTTTGTGGGCGACCCAGCCTGTCGCCTCTTTTTTAAGATGTAAGACCTCACTGACAGATAGTCTAAAACTAATTTCCGACAAGGGCCCTTTTGAAATTTGATAACGAGTTCCAGGTCTAATTCGATGAAGATCTGAGATCGGCTTTGCTGCTACAACAATATCATGTATATCCTGCGGTGACACATTCAAAGCTCGCAAGTTAGAAGAGAGCGTTGATTTAGCCTTAATAACATACGGATACATTTCCTCTACGCTCATTTGAGGACGCGGCGGAAGCTCTACATTTTCCGTCACGGGAATTTCAGGTTCTAACGACAGTAACAAGTAGTACGAAAAAATACCCAATACTGCCACAACTCCAAGCACAATAAGAAGAGTCTTAGGTTTCACATTTTTTATATTCATGCGATTATTATTCCACTCCTCACCCTTTCTGGGAAGAAAGAATCATCTCTATTTTCTCTTTTTTTCTGATGTGGAGAGCGTGTTGAGTTGTCCACAAGCGGCTAAAATCTGATCCCCTTTTGTGGATCGAATCGTGGTGGGTATTTGATACTGATCAAGAACTTCTTTAAACTTCAAAACCGTTTCATCAGAAGGTCTTTTAAAGGCTGAGTCAGGAAATGGGTTGAAAGGAATCAAATTGATGAATGCCCTCGTGTCTTGCAAAAGTCGACCCGTTGCATGGGCATCCTCCACTCCATCGTTAAAATCTCGAATGATCAAATATTCGTAGGTTATGAACCTTTTTTTTCCTATTGGAATTTCATTTAGAGCATTCAATACATCTCGAAGTGGGTATTTATTATTAATAGGTATGATTTGGCTTCTTTTTTCATCAAAAGGTGAGTGCAAAGAAAGAGCAATATTAACATGAGGCATTTCATTTTTCCACCTGAGTAAACCAGGCAAGTAGCCAGACGTTGAAATTGTAATTTTATGATCCGCCAAACTGAGACCATTTTGTGATATTAAAATTTCGGCTGCTTTTTTAACAGAGTCAAAATTATGTAGGGGTTCCCCTTGCCCCATAAAAACAACATTTAAAATACGATCATCCTGAGGCCTGTTTTCTGAAAGCCACTTTTGGGCCCCTAAAAACTGTCCTACGATTTCCTGAGGCTGCAAGTGTCGAGTGAAGCCCTGTTTACCTGTATAGCAAAAAGCGCAGTTCATAGCGCAACCCACTTGAGACGAAAGGCAAACGGTGTATTTATT
>DAHVKR010000379.1 GCA_027320785.1 Bdellovibrionales bacterium | reverse complement strand
GAAGGAAACTCAAGACTATGTTCCTAAAATTCTAGCAGCCATGCTCATCTCCAAGGCACCCAGCCTTTATGGTTTTCGAGACCTCGAGCGTTTTGAACCTTTACGCTATGATGTAATCGCAGCGCCGGGGGGGACTGACCTCGACAGATTAGCAGATGAGCTGGGAGTGACTCGAAAATCTTTACGCGATCTGAATGCGGAACTTCTTTTAGGCTACATTCCAAAAGCTGTCTCTAAGCATTATATTCGCGTTCCTTATGGTTCTTCTCGACTAGCTGTTCAAAACTTGTATAAAAATACAAAGGAATAGATGGGAAGCAAAGGAACCAATGGGCATCTTAGGATCTAAAAAACCCTTGATTGTGCAAAAATATGGAGGCGCTACATTAGCGGATCCATCCAAAATAAGATCTGTCGCCGCACGAATTGCAGAAAAGGCTCAAACTCATCATCTCATTATTGCCGTTAGCGCTATGGGGCAAACAACAAATCAACTCATCGATTTGGCTCAACAAGTCTCATCGAATCCTGCGCGCCGAGAAATGGATATGCTGCTCACAACTGGTGAGCGTATTAGTATGGCTCTTTTGAGTATGGCCTTGAATGATCTCAAATGTCCTGCCATTAGCTTCACAGGAAGCCAAGCTGGTATTTTAACGGACGATTCTCATGTCAGTGCTTTTATTCAAGATTTAAAACCTATTCGGGTTGAGCAGGCCTTACGAGACAAAAAAGTTGTTGTCATCGCTGGCTTTCAAGGGGTTTCACCCATCACAAAGGAAATTACTACCTTGGGGCGTGGAGGAACAGACACAACAGCTGTTGCAATGGCAGCCCACTTTGAAGCTGAAAGGTGTGAGATTTTGAAAGATGTGGCAGGTGTCTATTCAGCAGACCCTAAACTCGTTCCAGAAGCTCATCCTTTGCATCAACTTAATTATGATCAACTTTTAGAAATGACTTTTTGGGGAGCTAAGGTTTTGCATTATCGCTCTGTCGAATTAGCGCGCAATCGAAATGTCGTTCTTTATATAGGTCCTGCTGGTGACACTTTATCAGCAGGAACTCTTGTTCAAAAACCTCTAAAGGGAGTCAATATGTTTGAATTATCAAAACCCTTATCCATTAACTCCCATGAAACAGTTCTTCAATTAACGATGAAGGATGTAAAAGCTCCGAAAGCTTTAGAAGTTCTCGAGCACCATTTAAGCGAAAAGCAAATTGCTTTTCCACAAATACTTCGTATGCACCCGCTCACGCATTTAGAAAATCGACAAGAGGGGACGGAATTTCTTGTAACAGGTCCATTGGAAATGATGAGAGCTATTGAAAAAGAAGTCGCAAGCTTACCGATCTCAACGAGCCTCAAGAAGTTTTCAACCGTGACGCTGACATGTTCGGGGGCAACTTCATCTCAGCTTTATAGTCAAATATTGGGTCATTTAGAACAAAAACAACTTCAATTTGAAGAGCTTTTAGTTTCTGCGATGAGTATCACTCTTGTTATCAATCAAGACATTCGCGATAAAGCAGTTCAACTTCTCCATAACTGGTGCCAGCCTGCTTTGCAGTAGGCTAGCATCACAATTGCGAGTCAAAAATCACATTAATATATTAAGGTAACAAGCTTGGGCGCTTGTATTGATAGCGATTATTAATTTGTCTCCAGATATCTGAATGAGGTCCTGTCATTCCATCCAGACCGACAAATTGGCCTGCGATTCCTCGATTACGAAGAGGATCATGCATACCGCCTGGTAAAAACTGACGCAGATCAGGTCCTTTGTTTCGAGCTGCATAGGTACCTCCACCGGAGTCACCTTTACTACCGCTCATCCATTTACTCCATCCGCCGGAGCCGCCACTACCACCAGATCCAAAAAATCCTGAAAGAATATTTGAAATCAATCCACTACTTGCTTTGCCACCATTTGGTCGGCCACCACCGCCT
>DAHVKR010000378.1 GCA_027320785.1 Bdellovibrionales bacterium | reverse complement strand
CCACAACGATATCACCGCAACCGGCCACACAGCATTTCCCCATACCACGAGCCACAACAGCTGCATGCGAAGTCATTCCTCCTCGTGTCGTCAGAATCCCTTGAGCCGCCACCATGCCGGCAATGTCCTCAGGGCTGGTTTCCACACGCACCAAGATCACTTTCTGACCTTTTTCTTTCCACTCAACAGCATCTTCAGAAGTGAAAACAATTTGCCCACTGACACCACCCGGACTGGCTGGAAGACCCCGAGCCAACTGAGTTTTTTGAGCCTTCGGATCCAAGGTTGGATGTAGAAGTTGATCCAAAGAGTGAGGGTCTAATCGCAAAAGAGCTTCTTCTTTTGTGATCAGTTTCTCGTCAATCATATCACATGCAATTTTTAAAGCGGCTCGGGCTGTTCTTTTTCCATTTCGAGTTTGTAACATCCAGAGTTTATTGTTCTCGATGGTAAACTCGATATCTTGCATATCTCGGTAATGTTTTTCTAATTTTTGATAGATAGAAACAAGCTCCTTAAAGGCCACAGGCATCAGCTCTTCTAAGCTTTGAGTTCCTGCTTTTTGAGCCTGCTCTTTCGTCAAAACTTGAGGTGTGCGAATACCTGCCACCACGTCTTCACCCTGAGCATTCACTAAAAATTCACCAAAGAAATATTTTTCTCCTGTAGAGGGGTCGCGAGTAAAGGCCACGCCTGTTGCCGAATCATCTCCTCTATTTCCAAAAACCATGGACTGAACGTTAACAGCCGTTCCCCAATCCCAGGGAATATCATGCAACTCACGATAAGTGATCGCTCGAGGTGTATTCCAGCTCGCAAAAACAGCCGCTATAGCCCCCCAAAGCTGCTCCATGGGGTCTGTCGGGAAACTTTGACCTGTATGGCTTTTGACCTGTTCTTTAAATTTCGTCACAAGTTTTTTGAGGTCTTCAACCTGCAATTCGTAATCAAACTGATAGCCTTTTTCCTCTTTTAAATCCTCGAGAAGAACATCTAATAGTGATCCATTCATATGCATCACAACGTCAGAATACATTTGAATAAATCGACGATAGGAATCCCAAGCAAAGCGGGGATTTTGAGAGGATTGAGCGAGACCTTCTACTGTTTGATCATTCAAACCTAAATTCAGAATGGTATCCATCATGCCGGGCATGGAGGCGCGAGCTCCGGAACGAACAGAAAAGAGCAATGGATCTTTCGCATCTCCAAATTTTTTGCCCATTTTTTTCTCGACTCGTTGGAGCGCTTCAAGAGCTTTCGGTTTCACCCAGTCTGGAAGTTTTCCACCGGCCTCATAGTAATGAGCACAGATATCTGTAGAGATGGTAAACCCCGGAGGAACAGGTAAACCCAATTGAGTCATCTCGGCGAGATTGGCTCCTTTACCTCCTAATGTGTTTTTCATACTGGCGTTTCCGTCAGCCTCACCAGCCGCAAAAAAGTAAACGAATTTCTCAGGGACTTGAGTCTTCTTTTGAGTTCCTGAAGTCGTTTGTGTTTGCATGAAGTCTCCTTTTTAAAGTGAGGGGCCTTCACAGCCCTTTGTTTTTTTAATTTGGAATTTCACAATTAAAACTGCAACCCGCCTGGCAATTGACCACTGCATTTTGCCCCTGCGGAATAAATGCAGGATTACAGTACGTTGAACAAGAAGCTCCGAGGCCTACTAACTGTCCTCGACTTGATTGACACTGAACACTGGCATCACGAAAAGCATTGTCTTGAGCTTGGTTTTTGAGTTGATCGAGGCAAAAGGTTGCCAACCCATTTCCCTGACAAAAACCACTTGAAAAACCATTTGTGTAGATGGCTTGCGGATAAGCCCAGGATGCACTCGAAATAAAAAGAATGAGGCTCGCTAATATTTTCATTTTGATACCCCACCTTCGGAGGACGAGGGTGTCGGCGTCGTTGCGCTATCCGCTGGAGCCGAAATTTGCTGAGGAGGCGGTGGC
>DAHVKR010000377.1 GCA_027320785.1 Bdellovibrionales bacterium | reverse complement strand
CAGGAAGCCAGATATAGAGGCTGTCAAAGCTCCAGATGGAGATAGCTGCATAAAAGAGAGCCATCCAAAAGAGAAAAACTAGGGCGACGGGCTGTGGATATTGAGTCACGACGAAGGTAGCAAGTAGAACTAGAAGAAGTGCATAGAGAGCGTAGAAACTGGGATTAAACTTCTTAATCCAGCGATTTTGCAAAAGGTTATCAATGATGTGGGCCATGATCTCCGTGCGAGTGAGGAGTCCCACAGGAGTTAAGAAACGAATGCTTGCCCCAGAGTCGACACCGATGAGAACAATTTTATTTTTAAAAAAATCAGGAGAAAGTTCATGATTTAGCACTTGATCGGCGGTAACAGACGTAAAGACCCGACTGGGTCCACGGAAATTAATCAGCTGAGAAGTAGAGCCTCTTGGAATTTTAAGACCCGTGACTTTCTCGCTTAGATGGGGAACCTCCGTCCAGGAAGGAACGACTTTGCGAACAAGCCCATCTTCATCTCGATAGATTTCGTATTGACCTACATTGCTCAGATCAGCTTTGGCGAGTTTCGGAATTATGAGCTGATCAAAGCTATTAACTTGCGTGGCCCAGAAGACTTTCGGATTAAAGAAAACTTGGGATTCTGGTTTAGAGAGCTGGAGGTTTCCAATGGAGTCTCCAAAGTAAACTGAAACACCAATGGATTGAGGTTTTTCATCAAGGATGGTTTTGAGAATTTGAAACCAAAGTCTTTGGTCCCAAAAGAAACCATCTGAAAACTCATTGAGCTCATTGAGATTAATGAGGGTTTGAGTGTGGACATCGTAGTAGCGATTAATATCAGCCGGCCTCAGCCACAGAAGAACAATTTGCTTTGAGGTGGGTTGTGCTCCTCGAATTTTGAATCGAGCATCAAAGTTAGTTCGCTCATCTGTGAAAAAAACAAAAGAAGCCAGTGCCCAGCACATCAAAATTCGAAATATCAACCCCTGCTTTCGCAGAAATCTTTTAAGAAATAGTTTGAGGTACAGTCGGATAGCCAACTGTTCAGGCATTTGCGGCATAATTTACGCACCATAGCAAAATTCATTGAAAATACAACCCCTTGACGTGACCCTGAGCTAGGGGCCTCGCTATAATCTGACAATGAAAGTTTTTTCTACCAGTCTTGAATTTTCAGATTCTTCAGCGCCTTTGCATATGACGGTGGGAAACTTTGATGGTCTTCATTTAGGGCACCAAAGATTGTTAGGCCAAACTCTATCAAATCAAAATAAATATGGAGGGAAGACCTGTGTTTATACCTTTTCTCCTCATCCTCGTCAGTTTTTCAATCCAGAGTTTGAGCATGTGTATCTTCAAGATCGGAATCTTTGGCGACAAGAGATAGAAGATAAGTGGAAAATTGACATTTTGATTGAAGAAAAATTTACAAAAGAGTTCGCACAAACACCCGCAACAGAGTTTTTAGATCAATACTGGTTGGAGCGTCTTCCTCTTAAGACACTCGTTGTGGGACAGGACTTTCGATTCGGCCAAAAGCGAGCTGGTGATGTGAAGCAACTGCAGGCTTGGTGTGATCAAAAAGGTATTGAGCTTTTCTTAATCCCTCCGGTTGAAATCGAAGGTGTACGTGTTTCAACAACTATCATTAGAGACTGTTTATCCCACGGAGACGTTTATTCGACTGAGAAATATTTAGGTCATCCTTTCTCGATCGTAGGTGAAGTTGAAAAGGGAGAACAAAAGGGACGACTTTTGGGGTTTCCAACATTGAATATTCAAGATGATCGAGCCACTCTTTTAAGAAGAGGTGTTTATTTAACATGGGTTCACTTCCAAAATCAAAAATGGCCTTCAATCACGAATGTGGGTATTCGTCCTACAATTCATACGGAATCTTCTGTTGTGATCGAAGCGCATGTTTTGAAAGGATTAAAAGAGAGCCTGTATGGACAAAAAATGAAAGTGGAATTTGTTTCTTTTGTT
>DAHVKR010000376.1 GCA_027320785.1 Bdellovibrionales bacterium | reverse complement strand
GCCGCATCACCTTCAGCAGGTGCAGCCATTTGTTCTTGTGAAGGAGCCGCTGATTGCTCAGCAGGAGCTGCTTCAGGTTGAGCTTCTGGAGCATTTTTTGAACAAGTAAAACCTGTTGTAAATGCCAATGCGATCAAAGATGCTAATACGATTGCTTTCATAGTACCTTCCTTTTTAAATTCCTATTCCGTTTTCAGGACCGAAGTCAGATTAACCACAGCGCCTAAAGAGAACAAGTCTTTTTTTTGACACATTTTGAAAAATTAGCTTTGACAGTGAGGACACCAAAAAGTACTTCGCCCCGCAAAATTCTTTTTACGAATAGGGGTCCCACACTTCAAACAGGCTTTTCCAGCCTGATTGTAGACAGAGAAGTATTTCTGAAAATCTCCTTTTTCACCTGAGGCATGTCGGAAATCATCAAAGGAAGATCCTCCTAAAGCAATAGCTTCTTTTAAAAGCTTTTTAAGTTCTTCCACAATTTGATCACACTCTTCCCTCTTTAAGGAAGAAGACCGCCGTGAAGGCTTGACCCTCGCTCGAAATAAAACTTCACTGGCATAAATATTCCCCACTCCCGCCACAATCTGTTGGTTCATTAAAAGATTTTTAATGGGAGCACTCCGCTTCCGAGTCTTTTTCCAAAGAACAGTGCCCGAAAAATCACCACCAAGAGGCTCTGGCCCGATCTTTTCTAAGAGTGAATGCGTTTGAATACTTTTATAAACATCAAAATAACCAAAACGACGAGGATCTTGGTAAGTTAAACTGAAACCTGACTCGAATATCAATCGAATATGATCATGGTGATACAACTCACCCTCCCCTTTTTCCAATCGCCAGTTCCCCGTCATTCCCAAATGAGAAAGCAATCCACATTCACCAAAATCGAACAACAAATACTTCGAACGACGTAAAAGTTTCTGTAGGACTTTTCCCTCAAAAGCCTTGATTTGACGAATGGGAAACTGATTGCGGAGATCTTTCCTTCGTAAAAGAACTTTTTCTAACCGCAATGGAAGGGGAAGTTTTTCTAAAAGCTCGAGACGGATGGTTTCAACTTCTGGAAGTTCTGGCATAAGCAAAGTTCCTCTTAACCTCAAATTAACACAAACTAGACTTCAATAAACTCCCTTTTTCATTGAAAATAACAAGACACAGGGAGTTTGAATGAGAAAGTTTCTAGCCATATCGTTTTTGATCCTCACCAGCCTGACGATTCAATTAAATGCAAAGGAATCTAAAACGGAAGTTCGAAAACCAGCTTCTCGAGGACAATTTGTTTGTATACGCAGTATGAATGGCAAAACTCTTGAAAGTCGGGCCGACGCTGAAAAAGCACTCAATGCCTACTGTGATACTCGCGGTGGAATCTCAGTTAGCAAGGAAGGCTCTTACGATGAGCTTCGAGGCGGAGGCCAATCCTACGTAGTTTGTTGCGTACAAAAGTAAGTTTTCTCTTTATCGCAATGGCTACACTAAAATTGAGCTTGAAGTCCCACACCGATACTTTGGCCTGTGTAACGAAGCCCTGCTGACCAGTTCCAATTATTTCCATACATCAAAGAGGCTGTAAATTCATTTTCCAAATCAACATCCTGCCGCCATCGATATTCGAGATCACTATAAATCGTACTCGTCCATTGAAATCGTTTTTCTAAATCCACCCTAAACTTGCCATGTTGATCTACTAAAAGCTGAGTTTCAACCAAGAGGGGTAACTCATACCCCATACCTACTTCTCCTCTGTAAATATGGTCATTGGCAGCGCCTCCTAGAATCCAATTCATATAGTTACTCACCCAACGACGATAAAAGAGATCACCTTCCCCGTGCCACTCATCATCTTTTCTAGATTCCGCTCGCAAATCAAACTGATTCCAAGTTTGGGAAACTCGATAGCGTCCTTCGAGACTATTCGTAAAGGCCTGCAGACTTGTCTTCTGATACCAGTGATCATGAAGATGAGGG
>DAHVKR010000375.1 GCA_027320785.1 Bdellovibrionales bacterium | reverse complement strand
ATCTCCTGCTCATCCTTCACTTCAGCAGGGGCTTGAACCTGCCCCTCTTTGTACTCAACTCCATAGCGGAAAAGAATGTTTTTTTCCGAGCCAGAATCTTCGTTATAGTAGGGCACATAAAAAGACTCCACTCGAGCAAATTGCGGCAAAAAGCCATCTACCATATTCATTTGGTCTACAATGACCTTGGGACATTTCGAATAAACCACTTGAGCCGAAGATCCAGTTCCAATCCACTTAATCCACTCACGAATGCCACAAGAATTAATGCTTTTAATCCCATTCATATCAATTTCAACGTTTTCAGCTCCATTTAATGCCAAGGGTGTAAAGTCCACATCTTCATCAATAATTCCACTCATTTGTAGTGAAAGTTTAGTTCCTTGACGATCAATTTTACATTCGAACTTGCTCATGACTCTTTCCCTCTTGCGCTGAATCTTCTTTATTTTTCACCATGAAGAACGTGAGGTCATCTGCTAAAGCACTCCCTTGACGATAGGCCTGAAAAGATTCACAAAAATGTGTCATGGCCTCATAGCAGCTCGGAGAATCATTCACTGAGGCCAAGAGACCTTTGACAAACTCACGCTCTCCCCAAGCCTCTTGAGATGGATTACGAATATCTGGAATTCCATCTGTATAAAAAAAGAGGAGATCACCTGGACCTAGTTGAACAGAGGTTTCTTTATACTCTGAGTCTCGACTTTGTCCCAAGCGAGGATTGTTCACATCGTTTAGAAAATCGATATCTTTTTTCTTATAAGGTCCTTCTTTTTGACGGAATAAAAAGGGAGCTTCATGAGAGGCATTACAATAAACAAGATCAAAAGTTTTCAAATTTAGTTTACCCAAGAAAAATGTCATCATCACTTTTCCACGAGAAACATCGAAGATACTTTTATTCAGAGCCTGAAGAGCTTGGGCCGGGCTAAAACCCAACGTCTCAATGAGTCCTGCTGCTGATTTCGCGGCACTTGTAATAAGAGCTGCACCCGCTCCATGTCCCGTTGCATCTCCAATCCACAAATAAACGTGATCTCCAATTTGAGTGTAATTCCACCAGTCTCCACCCACCTCACTGGCGGGCTCATAGTAACCTGCAATTTCAACTGTATCAAATTCAGCACGAGGTGCTGGGAATAGTGTCTCCTGCACCATTCGAGCAGTCTGAAGCTCGCTTTCCATTCGAGCCTTCTCGGCTGTTTGTTGCATCAGACGTGAAACTTCTTCTGCCATTTTATTAAAATTCTGTGCAAGAGCTCCTACCTCATCATCAGAGTCCACTTCAACTTTTACATCAAAATGTCCCTTTGATACCTCACCTGTTGCTTCAAAAAGCTGAGTCAGAGCATGTGTTACAGCGCTAGAAGCTAGTAAACTTAAAATAGTGGTAGAGGCAATCAGTATAATGAGGAACAAAAATGATTTTCGTTTTAAAATTTCAACAGCTCCAAGAGCTTTTTCCTCAGGAACTGTTGAGACGACATATAAATCACCCCAACCAACAGAAGCATAAGAAACTAACTTTTCGACATGCTGGGTATCGGTCACGGTCTCAACACCACTCCCTGCGGCCTGCTTATTGAGATTTAAAAAGCGAACAGGAAGACTGTCCTTTAAATTTTTCCCAAGGGACTTTTCAGGACCTAAAAGAATTTTCCCGTCTTTTTGAATCAAGTAAAAATTTTGAGCTGACTTTGTCTGAAACTGTTGGGCCAAATCACTGAGCTGAAAGAGTAAAATAACAAGATAGGGCCGCGAATGAGGACGATCAATTTTTTGCACCAGCACAAAGCGATCATCCAAAAAAGGATTTGTCACAACCGTTTGTCTCATGAAAAGTTGGATCAAACTAGGATCCCACTGACTCTTCCACTGATCCCAGAATTTTTCAAAACTATAGGCCTCTTTTTCTAAAACAGGTCCCACTTGGTAAGAACTTTTTTGATCGTTCCAAACCATGATAGCC
>DAHVKR010000374.1 GCA_027320785.1 Bdellovibrionales bacterium | reverse complement strand
AAAATAGACTCGTTGGATTTTGGTTTTTCCTGATGACGGACGTGATCATTTTCTCTTTACTCTTTGCCACCTATATCGTTATGCAAAACAAAGGGCTTCCTCATTCGGCTCAAGGCTTATTTGACCTTCGGCTGACAGCTCTTGAAACTTTTGTTCTTTTAACAAGTACCTTAACTTTTTCTTTTGTCACGGTAGAATCTGAAGAAAAAAATAAACGCCGAGTTTTGGGATGGCTTTCTTCAAGCCTTCTTCTTGGACTTCTTTTCCTAAGTCTTGAACTCTATGAGTTTCATCAATTGATCCAAGCTGGTCATGGCCCCCAAGAAAGTGGTTTTCTCTCTTCTTTTTTTATTCTTGTTGGAACCCACGGCCTTCATGTCCTCATCGGTGTCTTGATGGGAAGTGTGATGACCTATCGAATCATCAAAAGAGACCTCACTCCCTTGGCTCAATCTCAACTGCAAAGACTCGGACTCTACTGGCATTTCCTTGATATTATTTGGATAGGTATTTTCACCGTGGTTTATCTTCCGGGGGTACTGTGATGACAAAACTAGGTAAAATCAAAAAGGCCCTGGCCATACGAGAATACACTGTGGGTTATCTGTTAGCCCTTCTCCTCACCGCCATTCCATTTGCTCTGACCATGGCCAATGAAGGCCTCAACACCGAAAGAACAAGTGTTTTGTCTTTTATTGGAATTTTAAGTTTGATCCAAATCTTTGTTCATCTTAAATTTTTCTTACATCTGCATATTAAAAAATCTCCCACTGAGAATTTTGCTGCTTCGGTTTTTGCCTTAACCCTTATGTTTATTATGGTGGGAGGAACTATTTGGATTATTTTGAATCTAAATAATCGAATGATGAGCTAATTTTATATTCATTTTTCAAAAAAAACCCTTTATAATTTTTAAATGCAAAAAATTATTTTATTTATCTCTTTTATTTCGCTCGTGATGACTCTTGGCTGCGCCACAAAAGAACTCAGAATCTCTACGCAAAATGTGCAGCCTCTTAAATCTATGCAAGACAAAATCGGCTTCACAAAAATTAAAGGTTCTTTGCATATTGGTGATTTTCAATATGCAGAACCCGATCCCTACCGTGTCGGAACAGCTAAAACTGGACTATTTGACAAATTAACACCTGTTTATTTGGATAAACCCATAGCGGACTATATACGTGACCAATTTAAATTGGAGCTTCACAAAAGAGGACTTCGTGTAGATGGTAAAAGTCCTTATACCCTCACGGGAACCATCCAAAAGCTCACAGTGGATGAGAACGCGAATGGGCTTACAGTCGAATCAGCCGAATGCAACTTAGCTCTTGAATTTCATGTCTTGAAAACAAAAACTCAGCAACTCGTCTATAAAGGACATGTGAGTTCTTATGTGACGGGAACCAATAATGCTCTCGACTCGACAAATTCCATTGCGCCCACACTCGAGTCCTGTGTCCAATTTGCCGTAGAAAAATTCCTCAGCGAAAATGAAATGCTGTCAAGGTTGGATATTGATAAAGTCTCAACACCTCCCAACCTTGAGCCTCAAAACTAGTATCGTATTTCAGAAGAATAAAGGACTCCAAAGCGTGTTGAGTTCAAAGCACCTGGAGTCCTATCACGGTCCTCTTGATAAAACGGCCCGACTCCCCATTTAAAATTCTCTACATCTTTCACAAAACCCACGGTTATTTTTGAACTTCTTTTTTTCTGAAAATCTGTATACACCACACCAGATGCAATACTTCCCCAGCCTCCCACATATTCATATCCGGCATTCATGATATGTTGGCCATTGGTACTATAGTCATCAGACAAAATATAAGCGAAGCCTCGCCGACCAAAACGAAGCCCGGCTTGCAACTCCCAACTGGAATCCGCTTCCAATTTATCATTCTCTATCGTGTCCGTATAAGTGTTTGTCGTACTGACAAGCTCCCGCGTTCTCAACTGACCAGTCCGACTTAAAAGCATA
>DAHVKR010000373.1 GCA_027320785.1 Bdellovibrionales bacterium | reverse complement strand
CAAAAGTTAAGCCTCTCTTTGCAAGATTTCTGCGTCGAGTGAGAGTGACGGAGGATGAGCCTAAAGTTTTATATATGTTGGCGCAGTCCGAAAAACTTTCAGGGCATGGAACGGGTTGCAGCTATCTCAAACAACTTTATTCTCGATTTCCTAATTACTCCGAAATTCAAAATTGGGATTCAGATTTAGATAAGAATGATTTCTTGGGCTCACCAACAGGATGTTCTTTTACGACAAAAGATTTTCAAGAAAGAATGCGAAATTTGCTATGGGCGGGTTTGGATCGTAAAGCCTATACCGAGATGGTTGTAGTCTCGGGTAGACTGAAAGAGACACAGTCTCTTTTGTCGGATGTTATTCGCTCTCAATTTGATTTGCAAGAGGGTGATACAAGTCGGGCTTATGATTTGCTGAAGCCGCACTTAAGTGAGGGTATGACGGATCCCGAGTTTTTACTAAACTTCGCTGCGACAGCTTCTCGTGCAGGGGATAATCTTATAGGCTCAGGTGCCTATTGGTACGTCGCTCGACATTTTCCTCGCACGAAGGAAGGGCGACGAGCTTTATTTTTGTCGGCCATTATGAGTTATCAGTTTCAAGATTATGATGGTGCTGAATATCGGTTTAAGCAATTTTTAAAATTATACCCAAGACATCGACTTGTGAAAGAGGTTCAGTGGCATTTGGCTTGGCTAGATTACTTGCGAGGACAATATGATTTTTCAATTCAAAAACTTAAAACTTTAATCCGAAAAAATAAACGCCATCAGTCTTCTCTGTCTCGCTATCAATATTGGTTGGCTATGAACTATCTTCGAACTGAAAGAAACGAAAAGGCTCGCGAGCTTTTTGAAAAGTTAGCTCAAGATCCGATGAGAGGTTATTATGCTATAGCTTCACAGGCTCGCCTTGCGAGCCTACCTGAGCCAACTCCGACTCCCTTTTCATTTCTGAGAGCTCATGCGGGAGGTGGTCAGTACCTATTGCCCAGCGTAGATGCAGATGTAGGAAATTATGAGGACGTGGATGATGAAGAAACAGAAACTTCATTTGTTATTGATGAAGAGGAGCGAGATTCCACACAGGATGTCACAGATGAAGAGGCTGTGGATGAGGGTGACGAGCCGGATACGTTTGATGCATCTGACTTTCAATCTCCCGTATTGGCGAAGCGTTTTGAAAGAGCTCAAATTCTCTACGGGATGGGGCTTATTGAGTGGGCTAAGTGGGAAAATTACGAAATCGAAAGAAAAACTCGAAATAAAGAGTATTTGAAAGCCTTGATACAGGATTATCAAAAGCTAGGGCAGTATCATCGCTCTTCCCATTTAGCACATCTGGCCTTCGCTTCAGAGAGAGGAAGGGGGGGGTACACGGGGGCTCGCGCTTTGTGGGAAGCCGCTTATCCGAAAGCCTATCGAGACCTTGTTGAGAAGTGGGCTCAGAAAGTTAAGATTCCGCAGGAGCTTGCCTGGGCTATCATGAAGCAAGAGTCTCAGTTTAAAAAAGAAGCCATATCGCCAGTGGGTGCGTTGGGTCTCATGCAGGTGATGCCAATGACGGGGTATAAGATGAGTCAGCTATTGGGTGAAAAGAATTTTTCGCCACAACAGCTCTTAACACCACCGGTTGCGATCGAAATTGGAACTTCCTATTTGCGCAGACTTTCCAAAATGATGAATGAAAACTACGGACTTGTTGCCGCTGCCTATAATGCGGGACCTCATCGTGTAGATCTTTGGACAAAATCATTTGGTCACTTAGATGCAGATGAATTTATTGAACATATTCCTTTTGCTGAAACAAGAAACTATGTGAAAAAAGTTTTAACGAATATGCAAATTTATCGAGAGCTTTACACCGGGCAAAAAGATTTGCTGACGAAGCTCAACCGAAAGTTTGACTATGAAGTTAAGGGGGTTGTGACAATGAAGGAAGATTGGACAGCGCTTTGAGCCGAATTATTATTTTGATTGGAACACTCAT
>DAHVKR010000372.1 GCA_027320785.1 Bdellovibrionales bacterium | reverse complement strand
GTGATTATAAACTTGGTCGTAAATGCTCGAGATTCCATGCTTCAAGGTGGAACTCTTACCATTAAATCATTTCATCAAAACCTACCTCAGCAAATGCATGTAACTTCGACCATCCTTCCCGCTGGTGAATATGAAGTACTCGAAGTCCAGGATACAGGAGAGGGGATATCCCCGAGTATAATAAAGAAGATCTTTGAACCATACTTTACAACGAAGTCTCCCGGATCGGGAACGGGGCTCGGTCTGTCTATTATTTACGGAATTGTTCGTCAATACCAAGGGGGCATTGACCTTCAGAGTGAGCTTGGCAAAGGAACTAGTTTTAGAATCTATTTACCTATTCATCAAAAAACAGAACAGAAGACTCAACACCCCGCCTCTCCACGAATTAAAAAAGATCAATATACAGTTCTTCTTGTGGAAGACGAAGTTGAGTTAAAGAAACTGATTTCAGAGATTTTGTTAAATGAGGGCTACAAAGTTATTGAGGCTGAGGATGGCCGCCATGCTCTAGATGTCTTACATAGACAATCTGAACACATCGACCTTGTTTTAACCGATATGATAATGCCTCATTTAAATGGAGCTCAACTATACGAAGAAATTAAAAAATTACCCCACAAGGTTCCGACCATTTATATGTCTGGGTACTTTAAAGAACTCCCCGCAGATCACTTTATCTATCTCGAAAAACCTTTTACGCATGATCAACTTTTAAGAAAACTTAAATCTTCAATAGAGTCCTGTCTATGAAATCACCACCCCGCATTCTTTTTTTAGAAGACAACCCCTATTTTATAGAAGCTCTTATGGATGAATTCCGAAGTCTCTCATGGCCCGTTACTCATATTACCAATATCAGAGAAGCTAAAGAACACTTCTCGAATGAGGAGTTTGATCTTGTTATTTCAGATCTCCACCTTCAAGATATTGAGACAGGCGCTCCTAATTCAGGGCTTGATTTTATTCACTACATACGCCAACGTAAAAAATCAAAAGTTCCTATTATTGTAACAACAGGTCTCGAACTTATTTCTGAAGAAAGTATCGTAGAAAATGAGGTTGATTTGTTTTTTTACAAATCAGAGCTGGATTTAAAGAAGTTCATATCAAGTATTAAAAATCTAATAAATCAGAGCTAACTCAGTATTCTATTTTGAATCCAGTCAAGACTGTTATTTAATACTTCTCTAAGTTGATCAAAATATTTTAAACTCTCATTATCAAGAGCTTCAATTTTTTCAAAATACTCACATTGCTGAGCCACAGCTTTTAGTCCGACCATCAGACTCGATGATTTCAAAGCATGAGCGTAGTATTGAAGAGATGAGATGTCTTTTCCCCTTAAAGACTCTCCCATTTTTTCGAAGTTTTTAGGGGCTTGAGTTTTATACTCCTGCGCTAACACATCATAAAGAGGTCGTCCTTCAACTTGATAGTTCTCTACTTTCTTGAGCGCCTCTGGATCAATGAGTGGACTTACCCATTTTTTAATAATTGAAGAAAGGCTTTCGATTTCGACTGGTTTTTCAATATAATCATCCATCCCCACACCATGACATCGTTGGCGATCTTCATCAGAGCCATCTGCCGTCATCGCAACAATAGGGAGAGGTGATCGCCCATTCTGCTTTTCGTAAGAACGAATTTTTTCAGTAGCCTCATAGCCATCCATAGGCTGCATACGACAATCCATCAGAATAAGTGAGTAAGGTCCACCTCGTACCACTTCTTCATAGGCAGCTCGTCCATCTTCGACAAATTTAGATTCAAAACCCAGCTTCTCAATATACTTTTGAATCGCCATTTGGTTGATTGCTTGATCTTCGACAACTAAAATCGGAAGACTTTTTGAATTTGATATTGGACTTGGAAGCTTTAAAAAATCAAACGTCAAACTAAGATGAAGTCTCTTATCCTTTGAAACACGTATGTAAAAATCCCCTTTAAGAGCTAAGAGCCTCTTATCGTTTTGGTACTTTTGTT
>DAHVKR010000371.1 GCA_027320785.1 Bdellovibrionales bacterium | reverse complement strand
ATTTAGAGTCTCAAAGAAAAGCTCTGAAGTTGTCTGATAAAAGAAAAATTATTCTTTCAACCAATGTGGCAGAATCCTCTGTTACTATCGATGGCCTCGATACGGTTGTGGATACAGGGCTCGAGCGCTCGACCGTTTATCAAATGCAATCGGGGTTTTCGAAACTCACAACTCATCGAATTAGCTTAGCCTCCGCCACTCAAAGAGCCGGTCGTGCTGCCCGACAATATGCGGGCAAATGTTTTAAACTCTGGATGCCCTTAGATGAAAAATCCTTTGCAGATTACAGTTTACCAGAAATTAAAACCCAGGAGCTTTCGGATACACTTTTAGATTTGGCTTATTTGGGAATACAGGATCCGCGAAATTTTTCCTGGTTTGAAAGGCCGCCAGAGGCGGCACTCGAGTTCGCCCTTCATAAGTTAGAGTCTCTGGGGCTCTTAGACTCTGGAAAAATCACAGGGCTCGGTCAAAAAGTGGTTCGTTATCCTTTGCCAATGCGAATTGCTTTGGTGCTGGAAAACTTTAAGGAGCAGGGGAGAGAAGATTTAGGTGCCTGGGTCTGTGCTCAGCTGTCCGATGGCAACTCTTCTTCAGTAAACACAGAGCACTCTTCAGAAGAGTGTGATTTGATTGCGACCTTTAAAAAGGGACCTCGCGCTTTAGATTCCATTAAAAAGATAGCTATACAGCTCTCTTCAAAAGCGGCTTCTTATCAATGGAAAGACGAAGATGAAGGCGTACTAAAAAAAGTTTTAATTCGGTCCTATATGGATCGCTTGGGTCGAAAGCGTGGAGGAGCCGCAGATAAGGGAGTTCTTTCATCAGGGCGTGGAGTTATGATCTCTTCAAGAAGTGTGGTTCGTAAAAGCCCTTACTTTATCGCTCTCGAGGGTACAGATCTTGAAAACTCCAATGAAACACAAATTTCAAAAGCCTGTGGCTTGAGCGAAGACTTTTTAAAGAAAAATTTTTCAGACCAGATGAAGTCTGAGGCTCATGTTTTTTGGGATGAGAGTAAAAAAACTTTTCTTGAAAGAAAATCTCTTAAATTGTGGGGGCTCAGCGTGGGATCTGAGCATGTACAACCAGCTCAGCCCGAGTGGATTGCATCACATTTGCCCGAGGTGGCTTTTGAAAATTGGTCTTGGCTTTTAAAGGAGCACGAAGCTCTTCAAGCTTGGTGGAGTCGATTTCAGTTTTATGCTCAAAAAATCAATTTAGATGTGGAAGGCTTTTGGTCTCAAGACAAAATCATAGAAGTGCTGAAACAGGCTACTTATGGGAAAAAGAACCTACATGATCTTGTGCAAGCAGATCTGATTTATTTTTTTGAGAATGAATTGTCTGCTGATATCCTAAACGATTTTAAGAAAAAAGTACCAGCCTACTTTGTCGCGGCTAAAGACCGTCAAGTGCGAGTTCACTACGAGGGTGAGCAAGCTCCCTATGTGGAGTTGCGAATTCAAGATGCCTTTCCTTGGAAAAAAAATCCAATCGTTGGGGATAACATTCCTGTGACAGTGGTTTTACTGGCGCCCAATCAAAGGCCTACACAGGTGACAAAGGACTTGGAAGGTTTTTGGAAGGGCTCTTATAAGGAAGTACGAAAAGAACTTAAGGCCCGATATCCGAAGCATGATTGGCCCGAAGAGGTTTAAATATCTCGTCCGGTTAGTTTTTTCCATTCGCGAAGTTTTCGGATGGATTGCTGCAGGACGGTCTCTAAAATTTTAATTTCCTTAGGTGTTGGCGTGTTTTGAAGAAGCATTCGCTTGAGAATGGTATAAACATTCACGCGTCTGGCATCCAGATTAAAGCCCATTTCTTCAAGCCAAACTTTTAGAGTATTTTCCAAAAACTCTGTGGGTTTGCGGCTTTTGCGACGATTGGGACGCTGGTTTTCAATTTTAGAAACTGTTCCTCCCCAAGTATCTCGCACCATAAAAAGAGCTATCAGAACGGCTTGAGCTAAATTCAAACTGGGATTATCGC
>DAHVKR010000370.1 GCA_027320785.1 Bdellovibrionales bacterium | reverse complement strand
AGAGCCAACGATAATAGCTACCGCGTTTGGGATCATCCAAATCGGGCGCTAAATTTGCTTGTGGGAAAGTATCCGCTAAGTAAGCACAAATAGCGGCATTTTCCGTAACAACAGTATTCTTATGAACTATTGCTGGGATTTTTCCCATGGGATTAATTTTTAAATACTCAGGAGACTTATGATCTGCCGTTTCCCAATTGAGTTTTTTAATTTCATAATCGGCGCCCACTTCTTCGAGCATCCAATGGGTGATACGACCGCGTGACATAGGATTGTAGTAGAATAATATTTTTTCAGCCATAAGTGACTCCTTATTTTTTCTTTCGATCTGCTTTTCGTTCGGTTTCTTGAAATGCCAACTCAATCGCTTCCTTAATTCGTTTCTTTCGAGTTTCAGGTCGTGCCACTTCATTAATTCTTCTGACCATATAGTTTTTCTTGCCCGGAGTCAGAGAATTGAATTCTTTGAGAGCATTCTCAGCTTTTAGAGCCTTCACTAAATCATCCGGAAGATCCACATTCGCACGGTCTTGAATCACGATTTGGACTTTGACTCGATCACCCTCTGCCAGTTTCGCCTGCTTTCGAACTTTCGCCCTGACGCGAATATAATGTTTTCCACCGCCCACAGGGAAAAGACTAACCTGAAATGGTTCGCAGCCATTGATAGAGGCCATCACCAGAACGGCCTTTGTTGTACCCAGAGTTTTTGTGATTTTAGCGGGAACAGGAATGGCACAATAGTCCATGCCCTCTGCCCAGTTTTCCAGTTTTGATTGAAATGAAAGCTTTTGTCCGGCTTTTATCATACGAGTGAAATTGTTTATGATATAATGCCAAGGGGCAACAGTTTACTTGTGTGCATCAGTAACTCTTTCTTCTTCATCAAAAATAAAGTGACGAGCCGGGAGTTTTCACAATTGCTTGCAGTGGTCGCATTAAATGGGACATTAAATCCCATTGTGTTGAAAATAATAGTTTCTCATTTAGATATTTTGAGTTGATCAAAAATTCGTGCTAGGTTTCGTTTGCTACATCACTTAATCGCAAGATAGATATCAATTTAAAGGACCCTGATCATGAAGCGAATTCTTATTTTAGGTGCAGGAACAGCCGGAACCATCATGGCCGCGAAATTACGCCACGAGCTGAAGGCCTCCGAAGCTTCCATTACAATATTGGATCGCGATAACAATCACATTTACCAGCCAGGGCTTTTGTTTATTCCCTTTGGCCGTTACAAATCTCAAGACATCATACGCCGCAAAAGTGATTTTATTCCGAAGGGAGTAGACTTTAAGGTTTGTGAAATTGCACAAATCGAACCGAAGTTGAAGCAGGTCAAATTAAAAACCGGTGAAAGTCTTGAATACGATGTCCTAATTTTGGCCACAGGTTCTCGAATTGTGCCTGACGAGCTTGAGGGTCTGGCTTCAGATAGATGGCATCAGGATATTTTTGATTTTTATACCCTTAAAGGCTCCGAAGCTCTTCACAAAAAATTACAAAACTGGGCCGGTGGAAATCTTGTTATTCATATCAAAGAAATGCCGATCAAGTGCCCCGTAGCCCCCCTCGAGTTCGCCTTTCTTGCGGATGCCTTTTTCCGCAAAAAGAAAATGCGCGATAAGGTGTCCATTACCTATGTCACGCCTTTATCGGGAGCTTTTACAAGACCTGTAGCCTCGCAGTATTTGCAGTCTATGTTTAACCAACGGGATATTAAACTCGTGACGGATTTTGATGCGGAAAAAGTAGATCCCGTAAAACGCCAGGTTGTTTGCTATGACGAGCGCACCGTTCCTTATGATTTATTGGTTTCCATTCCGACCCATATGGGTGACGAGATGATCGAAAGTTCCGGCCTCGGAGACGAGCTCGCCTTTGTTCCCACTCATGCAGACACATTACAATCAAAAGACTACGAGAATATTTTTGTCATCGGAGATGCCACCAACCTACCTGCCTCTAAAGCCGGCTCTGTAGCTCATTTAGA
>DAHVKR010000036.1:8339-8573 GCA_027320785.1 Bdellovibrionales bacterium | reverse complement strand
ACACCAATCCCAATTGTCGTGCCGACAGAAGCTGGAATGGGATCACTCAGTCTTGTCATTTCCCCATATGCTCTAAAAAAATCTGCACATGAGATTTTAGAAAATCCTTGGTCTTCGCATCTTGAATTTGACCGTCTTTTATTTTCTCGAAGGCGTTACCGATCATCACTTCGGGTCTATTCAAAAAATTAATATTTAAAAACACACCCACTTGTCTAAGATGATATTGCATAC
>DAHVKR010000036.1:0-8329 GCA_027320785.1 Bdellovibrionales bacterium | reverse complement strand
GCTTGCACCAATAATAGATGCGAATTTTTTATCAAAGGGTTTTCGTGAGTCTCTGGAAACCCAATCCAAAGCATTTTTTAATACGCCTGGAATAGAGTAGTTGTACTCGGGGCTAAAGAATATCACTCCGTCTGCATTTAAAATTTGGCTGCCCAAATTGGTCGCGGCCTCGACTTTTCCCTCTAGGTCTTGATTATAAAGGGGTAAATCTTTGATATCCGCTTCCATGAGCTCGAATGAGTTTTGGCAAAGAGTTTTATATTCGTTAAAAACCACTCGGTTGAGTGAATCTTTTCTTAAACTTCCAACAATACCGATGACTTTTTTCATGATGTGCTCCTCTTTCTTGAGTTTAAAGGCGTCTCTAGGTTCCAACAGTAGCTACTTGAACATACTAGCTCCTAAAAGGAGCATTTTACATAATCAAAAAATAAAATCATGACTCTTTCATTAGAAAATTGACTCTCGACCTTTTTGAAAATAAATGAAAGCTTAATTCTAGGGAGTCATTTTATGAAAAAGCTTATGATTATTCTGACTGCATTTTTAGGGGCCTGCGTTCACGCTCAAACAAGTGAGGCTCTCCCCCCTTTGAAAACTGTTCCCTATGTTGATGTACAAAAATATTTAGGTAAATGGTATGAAATCGCTCGTTATGATCAGAGATTCGAGCGGGGTTGCGTCGCGGCCACCGCTACTTATTCTTTGCGTAGTGATGGCAATTTAAACGTCCTCAACGCCTGCCACCTCAACTCAATCGATGGAAAAGTTAAATCGTCTACAGGACTCGCCGTCATTGTCGACAAAAAAACAAACGCCAAATTGAAAGTCACCTTCTTTTGGCCATTTTATGGAAAGTACTGGATCATTGATTTGGGGAAAAATTATGAATACGCAGTGGTTGGTCATCCAGATAGAACCTACCTTTGGATATTAAGTCGCACACCGCAAATGGATGACGGTGTTTACCAAGGAATTTTAGAGCGCCTACAAGAGCAACACTACGACACTTCAAAGTTGATTAAACCTCCTCAAATTATAGACGAAAAACAATCTGAGCATTAATTTTTTAACACTAATTTAAAAGCTCTCGATAACTAGATAAATTAAAAAATCAGGGGTTACACCAATCACACTCTGCAGGATCAAGACTCTTAATCCCATCCGTACGATCTCTAATTTCTTGGTAAGAGCATGATTTACTCGGGCAGCTCCATACTTCCTTGAGCGGTTTATCTGACTTTGAGCCACAGCCCTCACAAACAAGTCCGGGCAAAAAGCTTGTCATATCAAATCCAGGAGCACGACAGCCCGGACACAATGATTTCAGCTTTTCTACGATTTTTTCTGCAGATTTAAAAATAACTTGCCTACGCTTGGGGCTCATATGCGCACGATTATCGGTTTCAACAAAGACAGTCTGAGCATTTAAATCTAACTTAATTTTTTCAAAAGCCGTAGCAACATCTTTTACTTTAGTGAGTCCCTTAAAGATATATTCAGTGGATTGTATGTATTCATGGCTGGGTTTAACAATTAATCCCTGTTCACCAAGTCGAATCTTAATTAAAAATTCTTCGACCTGTTTAAAGTCTTCAGCTTCTATATATTCGGAACAATTATCAGTACTAATAAAGTGTGAGATAATCTCTATGTCTCTTTCAACGTCAATGAATATCAAAGACTCTTGATTGCATGGTAAAAAGGGAATCCAAGGGTGCGGCCCAAAGCTCCCCTCACTAGCTAGTCCAAATTTCAGTCCAGTCTGTTCAATTCCAATCATTGCTTTTTTTCTGAGAGCGGTTTTGAGGTCACTGTCCCTTTTAATTTCTCCAGAGAAAGTACCAAGCAGGTCCGTATCAATATTTCTCGGTACGATTATTTTTGAAAAAAAGTTTCTCTTAAATAATGGCTCAAGAATTTTCTCCTTTTCATGCATAGTTGTAAAGGCAATAGAAATATTTGAATAAGGGTGTTCAATCTTGCCCAAGAGTCACATCCTGCTTTGCAGATAGTTTTGATTGTCAAACTCATATAATTTAGTTCCATCCTGAGATCTTATCACATCGACTTTTCCAAACTCATGGTCCGAATTTATATAAAGATGAAAAACGAGGTGTTTTGCTGAGTCTTCGATTTTTAGTAAGAAGGGATAAGCCTCTCTTTCATCGGCCATCATTGGAGAGTTGATATAGAGCCACTTTTGTGTGCTATCGAATGAATTTCCATTGTATTTAATAGCTATAGATTCAAACTCATTTAGCTTGAAGGTGTAGTGAGGTCCCCAGTCTCCCGAAACTGAGTATCGTAACTTGGTTAAGTCTGGAACAAATATTTCTACTTCAGTTGAGTGCATCGGATCGTCCCATACAAACCTAAATTTTTGTCTTGAAATTTTATTTATATTTAGTTCCATACTTCCTCCTTTGTCTGAATCCAAGAGCCTCCTTGGTAGAGTTTAAATTCTTTGGTTTTGGGATTGATAGAAGTGATGTTAAGCCAGTTATGTAAAGCAAGCTCCTTCACCATTTGATGTTTTTGAATGATTTTGTCTATTGCTGATGGGTCGGCCTCAATGAAGACCTGCAGCCTGATGGGTTCATGGTAATATTCGCCTTTATACCGTACAGATTGCTCACCCAACCCACCAAGAAGGTCACTGTCGTTTCCTTGTATACAACCAATTCCGCCAACTATGTTATTTAAGACCTTGTTGCCAGCACCGAATTTTTGGGGGTCAACTGTACTCGCATAGTATTGCATATTAATCCAATTGGTGACGATCATAGGTGCGGTCATAATAAGTTCGAGTGTGGAGAGGTCTTGATCACTTCCCTGGTCATAGTCATGAAGAAAAGCTCTGCCATCTAAATTTAAACTTCGTGTTAATTCTCTACTACCAACTATAAAAGACGCATTTCGTGCCAAGCCCCATTCAGGGCGAATCTCTGACCAATCATTTGCCCTGTTGTTAAGCTCTTTTTTTAGTGCTTTGTTTCTAAGACCTTTTGCCCCAGGTAATTTTTCCGCTCGTTCTATTCTGCAGTTTTCAGAAGCTTCACCAAAAATCTTACAAATATTTTTAAGATCATTCTTTTGAATGTCGTTGAGGTCTTTAACTTCATCAATGATCAGATCATCTTTTGTCGTATTATGCCATCCAGACAAAAAAACTGTTCTATCTGGAATTTCTATTCCTTTGTTGATTAGCTCTGCTCGAACCTCTTTTTGGTTTAAAAGCGTGGCGAGTAGGCTGGCATTTGCTTTACCGTTATGGCCAGCACAGGCGCCGCAATCAAGAGCAGAAGCGTAAGGGTTGTTTCCGGACTCGCTTCCGTGACCGAAGAAGAAAACATACTTGGCAATGTTTTTGGTCAATCCCATGTTTTTGAGTGCCCCATAAGCTAAATTCACTTTCTTATCGAGACTAAGCTTACTTAAATTCAAATGAATGTGCTTTCTTTCTCTGAGTGAAAGTCCCAAAGAGGAAAAATCAATGTTTGGCTTCTTTCCAAGGCTAGATTTGATGATCCTATGTATGTAGCTAAATCCAAGAGTTTCCATGAAAGAGAATCCTGAGTTCGCCGAAGACTGTATGGCTTTTCTTAAATACAGATTGTGAACGTAATTTGATTTCTTCTTCGTAAGTCGATTACCCTCTTCGTCTGCAATTTCTCGTATCACATAATTTGAGTTAAGAAGTACCGGGCAATTTTGATCAGATTCTTGGTGACCAAGCCCTTTTAAGGAAATGGGCATAGCAAAAAATCCTGCAAAACCTATAGTTTGAATTTTAGGAGAAAGAGTTTCTAAGTGCCTTCTTAATATTTCGCTACGAACATCTATACAAAACGCGGCTTGAATATCGGGAACCGGAACTATTGAATCTTGTCTTATCTGTCTTGTTATTGCAGCCTCAATGTTTCTTCTATAGACTATTTCCGCGGCGATAAGCCATATATAAGCATAGTCGACACTTTTTAAATTTTCGTCATGATCTTTTTTTAGATATTTGAACTCTAGGTTCTCTTGTAAAAGTGAAACATCATAGGTCATTCGTATTGCGACAATATCGACAAGGCCACCAATTTTTTTGAGTCTTGTATCATCTCCTGAACGAATTGCTTCAAATTCAAATTTTTGGATATAAGAGGACCAACCTATGATAGTATACATGAGGCCATAGAAATAATGAGTGATTTCTAAAGGCTCAAGCGAGACTCGTTCGAGCAGCTTTTCCGTCAGTATCTGAAGTGCCTGAAAAGGATCGTGAGGAAGGGAGTTCACGAGCCTCGTGAAGTTGTCGCTATCTTTTCTAAAAGGTCTGTCATGTTTGGCAAGAGCTTTCCACCAAGAAAATAATCGCAGATCCCCGTTAGGAATTTTCCAAACAGCCTGGGTTTCATCAAAATAGGCCGCGGCCCACTTTGATATTTCTTTGGTTATGGTTTCAGTCATTTCTGATTGGTTTTCAAGGTCATAGAGACTGCTGACACATCTAGAGTAAATTCCATCGCCATCTTCCTCGCGAGATTTAATAAAATTTAGAAGTTGGTCTATGCTTATTGGCTGATTATCAGAAGCCTCTTTTTGAAAGAGGCGAATGGCGAGAGCGAGATCATGTTCGGCTATTTCGCCCGAAGTGTACTTTTTTAGAAAATATTCTTTTTTCGGCAAAATACCGATTTTAAAATAGCGCTTAAAAAATTTAGCCACATCAAGAAAACTTTGGTCTCTAAACCCGAAAAAGGGGTTAACCGCAACATAGTCTCTTATGTCCCAAATAGGACTAAGTCTTTTACAGGCTTCTTTAAAGCACCTGGCTACAAGTGCTTTCTGCTCGACTGCCCTTGATTGTTCACTCATGTTTTGGTCTTTTTTTATATCAAGTAATTGGCTCACAAGTTTGCCCCACGCAATGCCTTCACATATAATTTTTTTCCAAACTCTGTAGTTGAGATTCTTTCTAAATTGTTTTGTATAAAATAGAGGGCAAGAAAAAAACTTGTGCATATAAAGAAGGTGATAGCTCCCGCTGTTTCTCTTCCATTAATTTGTTTGGGAGTTATATCAAAAAGCAATGCACTCATGCTTTTTGATAAACATAGATACACTGTAATAATCAATATCGATGTGATTATTGACTTTGATTTTTCTTTTGAACTTAGAATGATTTGTGCGACCGCCAAAGACAATATCACCAGCAGAACTGAAATTCCTGGTCGTCCTAAAATATCAAAATCAAAGATGTTTGCGACTCCAAAAATCAAACTCATAGAAAGAATTGCAAGGACAAAAGGGGGCCATAAGCTGGTGGCTAGGTTTGGTTTTGGATAGTAACGGTTCAGTCTTCCATAGTCCGCTACAGTGCCGGAACTTAAGAATGCATAAGCTTTGTAAAAGGCGTGGCCAATGATGTGTACAACGGCTATTGAAAATGCCCCAAGACCGCACTGAAGCATCATGAATCCCATTTGAGAGATCGTTGAGTAAGCCAGACTCCTCTTTACATTTGTTTGTGTCAGCATAATGATAAATGCCCAAAAGGACGTAAATCCCCCTATGATTGCTAATATGGCAAGCACAAATGGCGTATTGGCTAAGAACGGACTCATCCTCACTATTAAATATCCTCCAGCATTTATAATTCCAGCATGCATGAGTGCTGAAACTGGAGTCGGAGTTTCCATCGTATTTGGAAGCCAAAAGTGAAATGGGAATTGTGCGGACTTTGTCATTGCCCCTAAAACAAGAAGAATTGAGGCTACATTAACCGGCCAATAGTTTTGTTCTAAAAATAGAGGGTTATTGATAGTCTTAAATATAGTTTCAAACTCAAGACTGTTAAAAGTCCCAAGTAGTATTACACCAGAGGAGATTATAAAGACGTCGCCGAGTCGACTGACCCAGAATTTTTGCTGGGCCGCTTTTATAGCGCCTTTTCTATCTGAGAAATGTGTCAATAGTTGATGGAGAAAATAAGATGTTCCCATCCAAGACATAAATAACAACACCAAATTTGGGGCCATCAGCATAGAGAGGACACAGCTTAAAGTGTAAGAAAGGTTCTTTGAAAATGCCGCTTTCTTCGGATCGTCTTCCAAATATCTAACTGAATAACGAATGATGACGATTCCAATGGTCAAAACGGTTGTAGCAATCAATCCTGATAAAACATCAAGCTTTAGACCAATATTAAAGTAAGCGGTTTTCAGAAGAATGAACCTAAGAGGCTCACCGTTCATAAAGCTTAAAATAGTTAAAATCAGTAATAAAATGGGGCCCACGAACAAAATGGGATTTAATTTTAGGCGGGAAAAAATCCTCGATAACCCATTGATAATAATAGGATAAACAAGAAATAAGGGAAGCAAATAGGTAAGAGTTTCCATGCGATCTCCTAATACAGAAACATGCTACCAGTGATTTTATATTCATGCAATATATTTCATGTATTTAATTTCTTACATACAAATTCATGAAAACTGATTATGACATATTAAGTATGGAGGCTCGGTTTGGATCAAAATGAGGCTGGATGGACCTTTTTTAGTAACCATGGTCATGTGTATTTTCTTTTAGCAACTCATGAAAATATTGTCCTTCGTGAGGTGGCAATAAAAGTTGGTATTACTGAGCGCTCAGTCCTTGGTATCGTTCAAGATCTTGAAGATGCGGGTTATATTAAAAGAGAAAAAGTGGGTCGAACTAATCAATATAAAATAGTGCCCAGAAAAACCCTGAGACATCCTCTCGAGTCCAATGTACAGCTTAAAGACCTTGTGAGCTTAATAAAAGTAGCTAAGGGTATAGATCTGTAAATCCAGACCGCCCATTTTTAGCAGTCTCATACTAACATTACCTGCTAAGAGAATAAGCGCTCTCTTGACCTGAACAACTGCCTCCTTTCTAAAAATCGACATTTCTTCCACTCATCAAGTTGTCGTTGAATTTTTTCCTCGATCTGCTGGATCGCGGTTAAGGGACTACTGCAAGCGGCATCAGCCATAAACTCACCAGCATTTGATGCAATTCTGCACGAGGCCTCAACTGCGTCTCGACTTTTCTTGATTGCCACCTTCATGAACGAATCACTAGGCGCAAGGCTGTGTATGCGATCCGCAACTGAGTTAATAAAACTTCTCATTTTGTATTCTGGCTCAAATCCAATAAACTCAAAATGCACATTATGGTTCATCATAAAGCTCCTCCTCTGTCTCTGGGCTAATGTATTGCGTGAGAAAACACTCAACCGGTGTCACACGCTTCAAAAGTTGAAGGCGTAAAAATGCAACTATTTGGCTAACTGAATTTGTTTGGTGGGATACCTAATAATCTCACTGTGTATCTCCTTTAAAACGTCAAGAGCACGAATTATAAAAAGAAGTTACAGAGTTAATTGCACTAACCCTATTGATAATTTTATTTTGTATTCACTAAAAAAAATGTCAAGTATGCCTGATTACATAACTGGACCATTAAAAAAATCTCCAAGAAATTTCAAAAAGTTAGAGTGCGCAAAAATATTAGTTGCTGTCTCATATTGAAATAGCAACTAATATTTCCAAAAGCAGATTGGGCTCATATCAATAAATGGTGGACCTAGCCACTGGATAAACGAACACCACAATCATCACGATTTTATTGAACTTTCTTTTAAAACTCCAGAGAGAATTTACGAAAAATGTGCACCATTATATGAAAAAGGACTCTCTTTACGAGAAATCGCACGACAAACCGGCTATGCGAAAACGAGCATCAAAACAGCACTGAATAAAGCCGGTGTGATTTTAAGAAAAGATGCGAAAAACCAAGATCTGCCAAAGCAAATTCCAGATGCGATGAGATCCGGTGTCACTCCCTATGGATATTGTTACCTCGAAGGCAAGTTAGTTGTGGATACACGCGAACATGCAATTGTCCTTCAGATCATGAACTGGTGGCATTCAGGAAAAAATATCACTGCCATTGCAGAATTACTGAATCAACAAAAAATTCGTACACGTATGGATAAGAAATGGAGCCACAGCGTGGTGAGCGCCATCGTGAAACGACAATCAAAAAAAGCATCAGTACAATAGGAGGAAAAATGGGAATCAATAAACTAATCACGTTTGCCACTGCGCTAGCAGTTCTAGCGGCATCAACTGGGCAATTACCGAAGATTATTTTGGTGGTACATTTGGCACAGTTACATTTGATTAAGGAATCACAGGCAAGCAAATGGCCGAAGGTGAGATTACTATCTAACAGCAATGATCAAAAATAAGTCAGTGGCTAAAAAAGTTAGGCCAGGCAAGCGCTCGATGCCGTTAGATTTCAGTGGGAT
>DAHVKR010000369.1 GCA_027320785.1 Bdellovibrionales bacterium | reverse complement strand
AAGCAAAGACGATGAGCAGCGGAAGTCTTCACGTACTTGTTTAAGGGAAGAGTACTTCTCGCAAGCTATCATCAGAGCTTCACGGTAGCGCTGAGTTGTTCTTCTTCTGGGCATGACCCCAGAGAGAGGTTCTGTAAAGGGTTTACGGCAAGTTTTGCAGTAATAGCGTCGTTTTTTGATTCTTAACGTAATGACACTTCTTCGCATGGGTTCATCTTTTAAGGTCACCCAACGATGGTCATAAACGCTCGAAGAGGGCTGGGCACAGCGAGGGCATACTTCACAAGAGGCCCTGACCTTATGGCCCTCATAAAGAAAGCTCTGGTGTCCTTTGCGTGCAGAAGTTAATTTCAGTTCAGGAAGTCCAAAAAATCGTGATAGATGTGTTTCTAGCATAGGGCTTTGATCCTTTTGTTAAAATGTCGTGTGGTAACAACATTCTAGCGTGGGTTCTTAAGCCCTGTGCTCTTTAAATTAACGCAGCATCTCCCACCAGGAATGGTGAAGAACCGTATTTGCATAGTTGAACTCAAGAAAGCCATAACATCTTTAGACGAAGCCTTGAGTCTTTACTTAAAATCTACACCCAATAGTAGAAATGATTGAAATAGAGCCCCTTATGTCTTTTTCTGTAAAAATGAGTAATCTTCCCGAATCCGTACAAAATTTTGTAAAAACAATTGCGCAATCTTCTTTGGCCGAAAAAATTATTTTATTTGGATCCCGAGCCCGAGGAGATCATAATCAAAATTCTGACTATGATCTCGCCGTATTTTGGCAACCCCATCATGAAGGAAAAGTACTAAAATTCAAAGCCGATCTGAGCGAACTCCCCTTAACGCTTCACAAAGTTGATATTCTCGATTTAAGCTCAGCAAGTGATTCTTATCGAAGAGAGATTAAAAATGAAGGGATTCTACTGTGGCAAAAAAAGGCCTAGAAAATTTTGCATCAACAGTCAAAAGTCTAAAGTCATTTTTAGCTGAACCTATAAGAAGCGAAAGAGATAAGGCTGGTATCATTCAAGCATTTGAATTTACTTTTGAACAATGCTGGAAAGCACTTCAACAAGAGGCTACTCGCCAAGGCTCGAAAGTTGGGTCCCCAAAAGGAGCTTTTAGTTTTGCGATGGACATAGGCCTTATCCCCTCAGATGAGGAAAAGATTTGGCTTGAGATGCTTGAGGACTGGAACCTGACTAGTCACACATATAAAAAAGAGTTAGCTGATCAAGTCCTCTCACGCATAAAAGGCCAATATCTAAGTGCATATGAAAGCATTTTAAACAAATTAATGTCTTGACGACGTCTTTAGTTAAATAAACCAGTTGCGATTGAAGCGCTCCTTACATTTGCTCTTTAAGATGGTCGATGAAAGCTCTTAATTTTGGTTGAACTTGAGAGCGCTGGGGATAATACAAATAATAGCCTGCGCTTGAAGAGGCATAAGATTCCAAAACAATCCGCGTGTTCTTTTTTATTCACCCGAGCAAAATAGATTTTCTATTACACTTCCATTCGCTCTCTTCCATTGAGCCGTTCCATCTTTTTGATCATTCGGATTTGTGATGAGATGAATAACTTCACCGTTTGTTCGCTTCATGTCGATCACAGCACTCCCCTTAAAAGAAGTGACTGTTGCCGATGTCATTTCACCATTTTCTCCATTTGAGTAGCCAAACATTAAGATTTTTAAAATAGGCTGACTCGGTACGGATAAAGAAAGATTGAGAATAGACACTTGAACATTTCCTGTGTCATCTTTGCATATAAAATTTTGGGCATAGGCACTGCCCGCAAATGCACAAAATAAAATTGTAAATAAGAGTGTTTTTTTCATGAATTCTCCGATTGATATTATTTTGTCATTGTCTGCAAACTCAGTTATTTACAAATCAATGACCCAATAAGCTGAGGCCCTAAAGGAAATATCTGCTCTAACATCACCTGTCCTGTGGTGGCTCCAACCACTCCGCCTGAAGTTAACTCGACAGACATAGGACCATTT
>DAHVKR010000368.1 GCA_027320785.1 Bdellovibrionales bacterium | reverse complement strand
AAGCAGCAAGGATAGGATCAGACCAGAAAAGATAACTTTTCGCGCCGGCTGATCCGTCACCAAGGACTCTTTGTTTTTTTTCTTCATGAACCTGCTTGGACCTTATTTATACTCAAAAGAGAGAATTTCGTATTCACGATCCCCTTTAGGGCTCTGAACTACGACCGTATCCCCTTTTCTTTTTCCAATCAAAGCGCGTGCAATAGGAGAAAGCACAGAAACAAGACCTTTTTTAACATCGGCCTCATCAACACCTACGATTTGGTAATGAACTTCATCTTCTGTTTCGAGATCGTTTAAGTGAACAGTTGCGCCAAACACAACTGTTTCAGATTTAATTTGAGCAGGGTCGATCACTTCAGCCACAGCTAACTTTCCCTGAATTTCTCCAATTCGGCCTTCAATCATAGATTGGCGCTCTTTAGCTGATTCATACTCCGCATTCTCACTGATATCACCCTGAGCTCGAGCCTCCTCAATTGCCCGGATAACGGCAGGTCGCTCTTCATGAATCAAGCGCTTTAATTCGGCCTCTAAAAGAGATTTGCCACGTGCTGTCATTGGTAACTTATCTGATGCCATTACTCTAACCTCATCTAGGAAGTCCTTCTGGTTACCAAGAAACTGTGCAGAGAGCAATAACACTTCGAGTTAATTCCCTCCTTGAAGTCCAAGTGTAAATAAAACCCTTCTTAGGGCTGGCTTTCCATCCCCTTTCTTGGACAGAGGCTGTCCCTTCGATAAGCTATAAGAACTCCCGATTCTTCGTCCCCGTTGAGCCCGCACAAGGAGATTATTTGGACCGCCTACTGGAATTACTTCGCCAAAGCAGCCTGATTTCTGTGACAACCCATCGAGACTGCGACGGAGACGGTGTCGGAGCCATGTTAGCCTTCTACCATGCCCTTCAATCTATGGGATTAAAGGCTCGTCTTTTGAGTGTTGACCCTATCCCAGCCAAATATTCATTTCTCCCTGGATATAACAAAGTTGAAGTTTTCAGTTCTCAAAAAGCACCCGCCACTGGTGATCTTTTAATTGCTTTTGATACCAATGATAGCCGACGCATTGAACCCCTCGCCAGCTGGGCTCAACAACAGTTCTCAAATTCTCAAAAAGGCCAGGTTGTTTTCATTGACCATCACCCTGTCCTAGAAAAGGGGCCTCATCCAGGTCATAGTTCCTTTATTAACACACAGGCCGCGAGCACGGGTGAAATGACATTTGAAATTATCAAATCGCTTAAAATCCCTTTGAATACCTCAATCGCTCAATGCCTTTACACCAGTATTGTTTTCGATACGCAGCTATTTCGATTTATTCGAAAGTCACCACGCTCTCACCAAATTGCGGCTGAATTGATGCAATACGATTTTGATCCAACCGAAATTCATCGTCGTTTATTTGGCGATCAAACGCCTGAAAAACTACGTTTTTTAGCGCAGGCTTTATCCCGAATTGAATATCTTCACGGTTCAAAAGTCGCTTACCTTGAACTCACCAAGCAAGACTTCGAAAAACAAGGTGTTGACCCTGAGGCCTCTCGAGATGTTGTAGATATGATGATGAATGTCCGCGATGTGGAGATTTCAATCTTAATACGTCATGAAAACGGAAAAACAAAAATCAGTCTTCGATCAAAAGGGCGCTATGAGGTTCTCACTTTAGCCGAACTCTGGGGCGGAGGTGGACACCTGTATGCAGCAGGAGCCACTCTTGAGAGCGCTGACTACACTCAACTTAAAAAACAAGCCTTACAGTGGCTTCAAAAAGTTGGAATTTAACCTACTGGGAACAAACGATACTTCAAAATTTTTTCCACATCAGGACGACAAGTCCCGCAAGCAGTGCTGGCAGAGGTCCACTGCGAAACCATTTCCGGAGTTTGCGCTCCATTAAAAATCGCCTGCTCCACGGTTTCAAGACTCACATTGCGGCAGTGACAAACTTCTTCATCAGCATAAGGATGAGCCCACTTATTTTGGAGCTTTAAAATCAATTCGTTCAC
>DAHVKR010000367.1 GCA_027320785.1 Bdellovibrionales bacterium | reverse complement strand
TCTTGTAAACCAATCTGTAAGTCCGGCTTTAAAACGACTCGGATATCCTGAAGACGAAATTCAAAAGATCATGAAGGAAATGGATGAGAATAAATCTCTGGAGGGCTTGATTAAGGTCGAGCATCGTGGTGTTTTTGCGACAGCGACGGGCTCTCCGAGACTGCGGCCAGAGGCGCATCTTTTGATGATGGCACATATACAGCCGTTTATTTCAGGGGCCATTTCGAAAACAGTGAATTTACCGGAAACAGCAACGCCCCATGATATATCAGAGCTCTACAAACTAGCCTTTGAACTTGGATTAAAGGCTGTTGCTATTTATCGTGATCACTCAAAGGGATCTCAGCCTCTTCAGAACATAGAATGCCTAGATTGTTAGCAACGGCGCATAAATAAAAAATTATTAATAAACAAAGAGTTGAAATATTCTCACCATTCATTTATCAATTCTTTCTAGACTATTTAAGTATTTATTTACATTTTTTCTGAATCGATGAAAAAATGAAGTAAATAAAAATATTATTTTAATCAAGCGGGTGATTAGTTGAGCATGCAAAATACGGTAGCAGATTTAGAGGAAACCAGAAAAAATGAAAAAAAAGATAGTGTAGTTGAACTCCTGTCATCACTCGATCAAGCGAAGCTACAAAAAAGTAGTAAACCCCTTCATTTCATAATGGATCAACAGATTCAAACATCAAATTTAAAAGAAAAATTTCTTTGTGCAACCTTCGAGATCATTTCTGAATTGGGATCAGATGCCTTTTCTGCAAATGAGCTTATTAAGAGAACAAAATCCAGCAAAGGCGCTCTTTTTCATCATTTTGATACTTTGGACGATCTTTGTATTGAAAGTCTTCGTTTTTTCCATAGACAGATTCTTCAGCATGGTCTGAAAGTTGATACATGTGAATCCCTTGAAGAATACGTTTATTATTTAGCTGCTGATTTGATGGGTAAGCAGGGATCGAAGCAGTTTGTTCACTTGATGAATTTTTACCGTGATCGAGCCATTCGTGATGAGCGTTATCAGGAACCTCTCAAGCAGCTTTGCGAGGCCATGATCGGTCTTTTAGCGAATCGAACAGCTCAGTTTTTGCCTGTTGGGATTCGTCAAGAGGACCTTATGAAAAAGGTCACATTTCTTTATATTGTCGTTGAGCGTGTAGGCTTACAGAGAGTTCTTTATCACAATCAAGATGCTTTAGAGATGGAGATAAAAGAATTCATCGAGGAAACAATTCGTCAGCTTAAAAAGCTTAAACCCTCAGCCTCTACATAAAGGGGCCTTCACGATTTCCAGTACTGATAGCACGAAACAAGAATCATTTCAGCAAAGTATTTTCTTTGCCGTTCAGATAGTTGAGGAAGTGGCTTATAAGGGCTTCGAATGACTTTCCTGAAGGGGGAATGCTTTTTTGAAGTTAAGCTGATTTCAAATTCATGGTCATTCAATGGTGAGCAGTGGATTTGCCAGCTCTTCTCAGGAGCCTGTTGATCAGGATCCGTCGTGTAAGTCCAATTTTGTTTTCGAACATGTTGAATTCGAGAGAGTAAAGCACCCTGAGTTACAGGGTCACAAATCCAAAGAGGTTCTGTTGTGGGAATCAGTGGCTGAAGTTTCTGAAGAATATCTTCGCCATTTCGACTGACAACATAGTTTTGAAGAACTTCATCTATTTTTTTTATCAGTGGTTGAAGTTTATTTTGTTCTGATTTGTAAAATGAGATTTTGATCTCGAGGTAGGGAAGATGGACACGATAACCAATTTCGACTCCTGTGCCTGCGACAAGTGGTTCGACAAGCGTAGGCGCAAGGGCTTCACCGAGTCCTAGGTTATCCCAGGACTCTGTCATATAAGGATCTATATTTTGAGTAAAGACTGCGAGTTGAGCGGCAATATGATCATTCCAAATGGCTTCAATCTCACTGGGGGGGCCAGGTAAAACCCAGATTTTCAGACTCGCTTTTTCGATAAAAAAGGCATTTGCAGTTCCTGGGGAGTTTTCGAGAA
>DAHVKR010000366.1 GCA_027320785.1 Bdellovibrionales bacterium | reverse complement strand
ATACTCAATACGGTGGGAAAGTCCTTTAAAGCTATTAATCACACCTTGAATAGCATCGTGCCGAGCTCCATGTTCGCGAGCCACAAGAATCGCTGCCATAATATTTTCAATGCTGTGACGTCCACGCATTTTCACATCTTTAACAGAGTAGTACTCGATCTCAGGACCGGTTCGAACCTTGATATCTGTCCCAATATTAACAGCTCCACCAATATTCATAATTTGGGGCTCAAGAGCCTGCTTGCGAGAGAAGTAAAAAATGCGTCCACGCTGAACGGCAGGGTCGCGAGCCAACTCGACGACAGCATTATCGTCCGCATTGAGAATAGAGGTCGTTGCTTGATTCGTATTTTTAAAAATACGTCGCTTGGCATTGACATACTCTTCCATAGATCGATAACGGTCTAAATGATTCTCCGCTAAGTTTGTAAAGACTATATTCGCAGGCGTAAATTGATCTGCATGCTCAAGCATAAAGCCTGAAACTTCAACGATCACAACCTGAGCTTTCTCGTTGTAGCGCAAATAATCTGTTAAAGGCTTTTCGTTCGAACCCCCCACCCAACATTTCACACCGGAGGCCTCTAAAAAGGCTTCCGTCAGACGAGCTACTGATGTTTTCCCATTGGTACCCGTGACACCAATAATGGGCTCTTTAATAAAAGCCTGAGAAAACTCAAACTCACCTGTGATTTTCACGCCTTGGCTTCGAGCGTACTCAAATATTTTAAGGTTTGAAGAGACACCCGGAGACAAGATCACAAGATCTTGCTGTAAAAATGTCTTAGGGGAGTGAGATCCTAATTCATATTTCACAGGAAGGTTTTCCATAAGCTCAAGCTGAGCAGACAGTTCTGGCTTTGATTTGTGATCTGTTACCGTTACCTGAGCCCCATGCTGAGTGAGAAAGTGACAGAGAGAAACTCCCGTCTTACCCAATCCTACAATTAAAATTCTCTTATCTTTTAATTCACTGACTTCACGATACATATTAGGACTCCAATATTAAATGAACTATCTTAGTTTTAAAGTTGCTAAACACAGAACAGCGAGAAGAATCGAAATGATCCAGAAACGAACAATAATTTTTGTTTCAGTCATCCCACCTAACTCAAAATGATGATGAAGAGGTGCCATCTTAAAAATGCGTTTCCCAGTTAATTTAAAGGAGGCCACCTGCCCAATAACAGATAGAGCTTCTACAACAAAAATTCCTCCTAAAAGAATCATGAGGAGCTCATTCTTAGTCAAAACAGCCATCATTCCCAAAAAGCCACCCAAAGAAAGACTTCCCACATCACCCATAAAAACTTGAGCCGGATACGTGTTAAACCAAAGAAATCCCAGACCTGCGGCAACCATACAAGCGGCTACAGGAGCCAACTCGCCCGCACCGGCAATGTGGGGAATCTGAAGATACTGAGCAATAGCATAGTGACCCACAACATAAGAAAAAATTCCGAGAGTTCCTGCCGAAATAATAACGGGAACAATCGCCAATCCATCGAGTCCATCTGTCAAATTCACAGCATTAGCCGTTCCCACAATAACAAGAGAACCAAAAATGATATAGGCATAGCCCAAATCAAAATAAACGTTCTTAAAAAAGGGAATATAGACAGTTGTCGAAAAATCATAGTAGCGAATAAGAATATAAAGAATCGACCCTGAAATCAGAAACTCCCCTAAAAGGCGAATCTTTCCTGATAAACCCTTTGTATTCTTTTTGCTCACCTTCATGTGGTCATCAATATATCCGATTAAACCAAAACCCCACGTCACAAGAAGCGTGGACCAGACAAGAGGGTTCACAAGGTCTAACCACAAAAAGGCCGGAATCAAAAGACTCAAAAGAATGAGTCCGCCCCCCATTGTTGGGGTGCCTTCTTTTTTCTTATGTGTTTGAGGCCCATCGTCACGAATTGCTTGGCCAAAATGTTTCTCTTTTAACTTTTTGATGTAGAGAGGACCCCACCACAAACAGATAAAAAAAGTTGTAAAGAAGGCCAAAAAACTTCGAA
>DAHVKR010000365.1 GCA_027320785.1 Bdellovibrionales bacterium | reverse complement strand
CTTGCCAGCCCAGATGCCAAAAGACCAAGTAGAAAAGCTTGTGGCCGAAGTGATCGCAGCAGTGGGCGCGACATCAATTAAAGATATGGGTTCTGTTATGAAGGAAGTTTTGGCGAAGTCAGGTGGGGCTGCTGATAATAAACTCGTCAGCGAAATAGTAAGGGCTAAACTAAGCTAAATGCGGTTTTCTCAAGAGTTCATCGACAGAGTCGCCGAGGCCACAAACCTCGTCGATATTATTTCTCAGTACACACAGCTCAAACGTTCGGGCAGTGGGTTGATGGGGCGTTGTCCTTTTCCATCTCATGTCGAGAGAACTCCCAGTTTTTCAGTTTCAGAGACAAAGCAAGTCTATCATTGTTTTGGTTGTGGCAAGTCGGGAAACGTATTTTCATTTTTGCGGGACTACAATGGTATGAGCTTTCCAGAGGCTATCGAGTATTTAGCCGATCGGGCCTCAATTCCTCTGCCTGAAGAACCTTCTCAGGCCTCGCAAAACCAAGATGAAATACGAAGAGAAAAAAAGAAGCAAATCCAGCGAGCGAACAAACTGGCCCTTCTGTTTTTTCAGGAATCCCTTCGACGTTTACCACCATCTCATCCCACAAAAGAATATATTAAAAAGCGGGGGCTGTCGCAGGAGATGATCGAAACCTTCCAGGTTGGTTATGCTCCTATAGAGTGGGATGGGCTTGTTCAGTTTCTTTCATCCAAAGGTATTTCGCTGAAAGTAGCGGAAGAGGCTCAGCTTGTGAAAGCGAAGCAGGGTGGCGGATACTTTGACTTGTTTCGAGATCGATTGATCTTTCCTATCTTTAATCACTTGGGAGAGCCCATTGCCTTCGGAGGGCGAATCATATTAGAGGGGCAGCCGAAGTACCTCAATTCTCCTGAAACTCTTGTATTTTCGAAAAGCCGAACACTTTATGCGCTCAATGAAACCGCGAAATTTATTCGCTCGGAAGATTTTGTCATTATTGTAGAGGGCTACATGGATGCGGTTGCCCTCTACCAGGCTGGCTTTAAAAATGTTGTGGCCATCATGGGAACGGCTATGACGCCGGAACACTGTAAGATGATCAAGCGTATGACTCCCCATGTGCTTATGCTTTTGGATGGAGACCAAGCGGGAAGATCAGCCGCTGAGCGATCACTGCCGATTATGCTATCTCAGGGGCTTTATCCAAGGGGTTTTATTCTTCCAGATGAGCTCGACCCAGATGATTATCTCAAAACCCATGGGGCTGAAAGCTTAAGGGAAGAAATTGAAAAGTCTCGGGATATGTTTCAATTGGTGCTAGAGCAATGGATGGTTTCTTATAAAGGCGAGGCGCAGCAAAAAGTGCAGCTTGCGGATCGAGCTAGACCTCTATTCTCTCAAATTGCCGATGAAAGACTGAAAAAACTATACGTTCAAGAGATGGCAGCCCAGATGCAAGTTTCTATTCCTTGGTTGGTCGAGGCTCTTGGCGGTCGCTCTCAGTTGATGAAAAAAACTCAATCAGGTGCTGAGGCGAGTGGGACAGCAAAAGCTGTGCCTGAGGTAACAGCTTTTCAGAGTGAAATTGAGTTGAAAACAGCCACTCATTTGGAAAAAATGCTGGTTTCTCTCGTAATCAAATCTCGTGCCAATTTTCAAATTTTTCTAGACTCTCGCATTGAAAATTTGATCACCCATCCTGGAGTTCTGAGTGTCGTAAAAATAGCTGAGGACTTATATAGACAAGTCCCTGAAAAGTTTGATAAATTGCTCAGTCTGCTTGTTGCAAAAGTAGATCAACCTGATGTTTTGTTTTTCAATGACAAACCACTGAGAAATCTCCAACTGAGAGAGCTCAAAAGTCAGAACATGAAAACACAAAATCAGGAGTTACCTCAAGAGCTTCAAAATGAAGTTTCTTTTGCAGCGAACGAAGAAATCATCAGTGATGAAGATTTCGAAAATGAAATGCAATTGTTAAAAGATTGCATTCGACGTGTAAGAGAAAGTGGATTGAAAGAGCAGCTTAAAAAAATGGCTCTTGAAATGAAGAACAGTCCA
>DAHVKR010000364.1 GCA_027320785.1 Bdellovibrionales bacterium | reverse complement strand
GCTCGTGAAGTTGTTGTCGAAGTTAGAAGAGTAATCTTTCCGTCGCGTAAAGAGACTGTTTCAATGAACATTTCAGTTATCATCATGGTCCTTATTTCCGCCGTTGTGATTATGGCAATGGATTGGATTTCGGGAATAGGCCTTAATACACTTATTGACCTAGCAAAGTAGAGGTTCTTTATGGATAACAGCTTAACAGATAAAAAGTGGTATATCATTCACACGGCTACAGGGTCAGAGCAAACAGCAAAGTCGGCCATTGAAGAGAGAATCCGTTCTCACAAGATGGAAAAGTACTTTGGGGATATTCTTATCCCTGCAGAAAGTGTTGTTGAGCTCGTAAAAGGGCAAAAAAAGGAAAAATCACGTAAATTTTTCCCAGGATACATGTTCGTTCAGATGGTTTTGACTGAACAAACTTGGCATTTGGTCAAAAATTCGTCTAAAGTGACGGGCTTCGTGGGTGGTGGTAAGACTCGTCCGCCTGAGGTACCTGAAGCGGAAGTTTTTCGTGTGACTCAAGCAATGGCGGGAATTGGTGAAAAGCCTAAACCCAAAGTTAAATTTACGATTGGTGAAAATGTCACAGTTGTAGATGGACCCTTCAGCAATTTCAATGGAACTGTTGAAGAGATCAATGAAGATAAAGGAAAGGTCAAAGTGCTGGTGAGTATCTTTGGTCGTCCAACTCCAGTTGAGTTGGACTTTATACAAGTTGAGAAGAATTAATTTTAAATCCTTCACTTAATAAGGAGTGAAGGAAACATAAACCTAACCTCAAGCAAGGAGTGGGAAATGGCTAAAAAGGTCACTGGAATGATTAAGCTCCAGATACCGGCAGGTAAGGCGAATCCAGCGCCTCCCGTGGGACCGGCACTCGGCCAGCATGGGGTGAATATTATGGAATTCTGTAAACAGTTTAATGCTCGTACTCAAAAAGAGGGCGACAATGTGATCCCTGTGATCATTACTGTTTATCAGGACCGTTCGTTCACTTTCATCACGAAGACGCCGCCAGTATCGAATCTTATCAAGAAAGCATTAAAGCTCGAGTCGGGCTCTAAAATGCCTCAAAAAGATAAGGTCGGAAAAATTAAACCAGATCAAATTAAGGCAATCGCTACAACTAAATTGCCTGACTTGAACTGTTTGAAAGTTGAGTCCGCTATGTCTCAAGTTGCAGGTACTGCAAAGAGCATGGGACTAGAAGTGATTGAGTAGGAGTGAACAATGGCTGGAAAAAAATATAATAATTCAAGTAAGCTCATTGATCGCTCAAAAAAGTACAAAGTAGACGAAGCGATTGGCTTAGCTGTTCAGTCAGCGACTGCGAAGTTTGATGAAACGATTGAGGCTGCATTTCGTTTGGGTGTTGATCCTAAGCAATCGGATCAACAAGTGCGTGGTGCAGTAGCTTTACCTCATGGCTTGGGAAAAACAGTACGTGTTGTTGTTTTTGCTAAAGGACCTAAAGAAGCTGAGGCGAAAAATGCTGGTGCTGATTATGTAGGTTCAGATGATCTTGTTCAAAAGATCCAAGATGGATGGTTGGACTTCGATAAGGCTATTGCAACCCCTGATATGATGGCAACTGTTTCCAAAGTTGCGAAGATCCTGGGGCCTAGGGGTCTTATGCCGAATCCAAAAGTTGGAACAGTGACTATGAATGTGGGCGATGCTGTATCTGCAGAGAAAAAAGGAAAGCTTGATTTTCGAGTAGATAAAGTGGGCATCGTACACGCTGGAATTGGTAAGAAGTCCATGGGAGAGCAGAAGCTAGTTGATAACTTCAATGTTCTTATGGCAGCTATCATGAAAGCAAAACCGCAAACTTCAAAAGGTATTTACCTTCGCTCAATTACAGTTGCTTCTACTATGGGGCCTGGAGTTAAGGTTGACACTTTTGCAGCAAGTGGCGCAGAAGAATTATAAACAAAGCTTGAGTATTTAATTTATACTCAAGATTAAAATTTTACTCATCGATCCAAGACAGTAGGTGAGGTTTAGAAAATCGAGCTGTACCAGAACGTTTAGATGAAATAGCT
>DAHVKR010000363.1 GCA_027320785.1 Bdellovibrionales bacterium | reverse complement strand
AGTCTCTTCCATCCGAAAAATATTTCTCTCGCAACAAAAAGAAACAAAAGAGATGTATGATTTTCTGCGAGCTCAAATGAATATCCCCTCAGATTATTCAGATGAAGCCGTCAAAGACATGTGGGATAAAATGAGCCCCCAGTCTCAAAATGAACTGAGTCGTCAGTATGAACTCAAGAAAAAATCAACAGGTGTGATTTTAAAAAACTCACTTAAACGAACCCTGAGCATGAGTTCAGTTCACGGTTTCCCCTCTCAGTATGTTTTATTTGGCATTGCTGAAGGTGGCGTGATGCTATGGGATTGCTTGGCTCAGTACTCCTACAACCCTCTTTGTATACAGCACTTGATTGACGGAAAGACTGATGTGATTGGCAATATATCATTCGCTTCCTTTATCGCCGCCAATGGTTTTACATCTGATATGATGTCCAAGCGCTATCAGGGCTCCACACGAGGAAGCTTTGGAGTTTCAGCGGCCACCATGCGAGCCATGACTCCCTATATGGGCATGATGGCAGGGATGTTAGTATCCAATATTTCAGCTGAAGTTTTAAGTATGATGCGCGAGTGTGCAAAGACTTTGATGAAACCTCAAAATTCAAATCCTCTGATGGGGAATAATCAAGGTCCTGACACTTGTGATGAAGCTCAAAAGGCTTTCTTCGATGTAAATAATAAGGTGGAGCAATACCTTCCCATGGTTGTCTCCATGATGGCCTCAACTTATTTACTTGCCAAAACAGGACAAGGTATTCAAAAAGCGGCTTGGTTGGCAAAGGGAATTCCCACCTCTGCCCTGGCTCGCAGAATGGAAGGTAAGGCGGTTTTTAAACTCGCTGAAAAAGGCGCTAAGCCTCTTTTCAAAGTTTTGGGTGCAACCCTCTCTGTGCAAGTCACACCCGCTGGGTGGATTTTAGATGGCATGACCTTAGGAGCTGTCGCCGTGAATGCTCTTCAAAACTTCGGCTTCCTGATGACAGATCATATCTTTTCACCCTTCCTCAACAAAACAACGGCACAGTTTTGGAGAGCTCGCCTTGTTGACACCTCTGATCGAAATTTACAAGAAGCCGTAATTAAAAATCAACAAAACAAGTGGAATTTAAACGAAAATGATTCTTCATCTCAGAATGCCATCACGGCCATCAAAAAATTTGCAGAACAAATGAATGCATGGAGAATGATCAATCACGCCGACCTTTTCACTCCACTTCAAGATTGGTCCCATATTGGAAATGCTCTCTTAAAACAAATCCAAGCAGCGGAGTTGTTCTACAATGATTATGTTACAAAAGTTTTTGAATCTTTTAAATACCAAAAGAAAAGTCAAACGCCAGAGGGACTCAATGGCATTGAGAAAGCCTATGCGACCAATATGCCTTTCCGAAGTTTTCCCCTCTATGGAGTGACCCCAACAGGCTACGCTCAATGTAAGCCTGATGATGATCCCACCACTTGTATCAGTGGTGAGTTAGAACTTTATACGACCTATCCTGACGATATGGAAAAGTTTCAACTCAATACAATCCATAATCTTGTCAAGCAGGCCGAGCCGCTTTTGAATAAATCGACGTCTCTAAAGACCGCTTCTAAAGATAAAATTCAAAATTTACTTTCTCAACTTGCACGGAACGATATCAAAAAAGTGGGCCAGGCACTAGATCAATTGAATCAATGGATTATGCAAAATCAATTGCAGGACCCTGAAGCATTACAATTTCTAAAAGCTGTTCGCCGAAACTTAGGGAATCCATTCCCAATTTGGGAAAAAGGCCTCCTTTACCCTCTGCTTTTTGAAGCTGAACTCAGTGATAAAAATCTTTATAATGATGAACTTACTCGTCACCCTTACTTAAAAGGCATTAACTATAATTTCAAACACGAAACAGATTATTTACTTTATCAAATGATCTGCGGCCCTCAAGCAGCAGAAACACCCAAAGTTCTAACCAATACAACAGGATTCAAACCTTCTTTTAATCCACCCCGTCTTGTGCCCAATTACTCAGCCTTGATTGAATGGCCTCAATCCTATTTAGATGAA
>DAHVKR010000362.1 GCA_027320785.1 Bdellovibrionales bacterium | reverse complement strand
GGAGGGCTGGATCGTGAAGCTGTTATTCGCGCTATTCGAGAATACTCTCAACAGTTTAGATCATGTTACGAGAACTACCTGACTTCTTCATCTCATAAAGATGAGTCAGGCCGCGTGACTCTCGTTTGGGTTATCAAGCCAGATGGGCGTGTGGTCAACAATGCAGTGGCCAGTACATCTTTTAAAGGCCGTGAAATGGGAAATTGTATCAAACATGTAGTTGATAAAATTCTTTTCCCTAAAGCGCCTAACGGAATGCCGACACGAGTTCGTTATCCGTTTATTTTCCAAGGTAAGAATTAGGTGACAGGATAGTCGCACTCAAGTAGAGCTCATGTGATGAGCTCACTTGAGACTTCGCGATCTACTCATAATGAACGTCTGGCCTCTTATGGGATTAACTTCCCACTTTGTTTGGCCCCCATGGTGGGGCTCACACATATTGCTTTAAGGCTTGTGGTTCGTCAGTATCTTCCCTTGGGGGCTGAAGTTCCCTGGCCTACGGAGATGCTTAATTCTCGTCGTCTTCCCAATGAAAAAGTAGGATTCACTCCTGAAACATTTAGAGCGGATGAAGAAACTTTTTTAATGCCGCAAATTTTAGGAAATGATGAAAAAGCTATCCGAGAAAGCATTAAAAGACTTGAAATCTGGGGAGCTCAGGGGATTGATATCAACATGGGTTGTCCTGTGCAAAAAGCATTGAAGCACAACTATGGCGTGGCCTTAATGGGAGATCCTCAATACGCAGCGGATGTTGTGAGGATGGCTACACAAAGTACAAAACTTCCTGTTTCAGTTAAGTTAAGAGCTGCAGGGACGTCCTCGGATTTTCAATATCTTCTAGATTTTGTAACAGGCCTGCACGAGTCAGGGGCGGCGTGGATTTGTCTTCATCCTCGAACGGCAGCTCAAAAACGCAGGGGTTCGGCCGACTGGTCTCAAATTAAAACACTCAGAGAGGCTGTGAGTTTCCCGGTTGTTGGAAATGGAGATATTCAAACGGTTCAAGACGTCTATCAAATGCAAGAGCAAACAGGCTGTGATTTGGTGATGTCGGGTCGAGGTTTAGCCGCTCGTCCTTGGATGCTCTGGCAAATGGCAGAGGATCGAGGTTTGGAATTGCCAGAAGCCTTGCGAAATCGTGAAGCTCCACGAACTCCCGAGGAAGAGGGGGCTGAATATGGCCGATGCCTCCTGCAATTTTCTGAACTTTGTGAAAAATACTTTGGAGAGGATTTAGGTTTGCGAAAAGTTCGATTTTATATTCGAACCACCAGTGTTTGGCTGCAATTTGGTCACACTCTTGTATCTCTCTCGACGAAAAGTCGAAACTTTGAGGAGCTTCGAAATAATTTGCTAGACTTTTTTAAAGTCCCACAAGTGATGCATTCTTATACGGAATTAAGACAGTAGTTTAAGATTGAACGAGTTTGTCGAGCTCACCCGACTCCTCGAGGGCTTTAAGATCTGTGTAGCCACCAATGAGTTTACCATTAATAACGATGATCGGAACGGTTTTCCATCCCCATTGCTCTTTGATTTTATGAAGCTCATCCATACGATCTGTTAGATCAATTTCTTGAAAGGGAATTTTTTTTCGCTCAAAAAGACTCTTGGCGCGATCGCAATAGGGACAGGGATTTTTTTTATACATGATAACTTCAGCCATGTTGCAAAGGTACTCCTCAGAGCTCATAGGGTCAAGAGGGGTATCGGTCATCTTAAGAGAGAAGGGATTCGAGTTGAGCGAAGAATTCTCGTGGTTTCAGAAGAGCTTTAACCTGAGTAAAGACTTCTTGGGCTTCAGCTGACTCCAGAGTGAGATTTCGTAGGAATTGTTTGGTACGAGCAGTGGCAAAGTGTTCATTCACGGCGAGAGTGCTGGCTTGATAAAAACCTAATATAAGAGCCCCCTTCTCTTTCCATGGAGTCGGAGTAGGCTCTCCCGATCGACGAATCTCAGAGAATAAATGTGGGTTTTTGAGAGCGGCACGTCCGATCATAAAACGATCGCATCCGGTGATTTCCTGACAACGGAGGAGGCTTTTTCGATCGGTGAT
>DAHVKR010000361.1 GCA_027320785.1 Bdellovibrionales bacterium | reverse complement strand
GCACAAAAAGGATTGTAATCAATATGCAAGGCTTGAAGAGCATTAAGACTCTGAAAGATTTTGAGTTTCAAGATAAGGCTGTTTTTCTTCGGTTGGATCTCAATGTTCCGATGGAAGATGGAAAAATCACAGACGAAACTCGAATTATGGCCACGTTACCTACTATTCAGTACCTCAGAGAACACGGGGCTAAAATTGTGATGGCATCCCATTTGGGTCGCCCGAAATCAGCTGATGACAAACAATATTCTCTTGAACCTGTGGCTCAAAAACTTTCAGAACATCTGAAGGCCGAAGTTCTTCTTTTAGAGGAGCCCGAGGGGGGAGCTCTCAAGCATTTAATTAAAACCTTGCGCAAGGATCAGATGATTCTTTTGGAAAATGTACGTTTCATCTCTGGAGAAACAAAAGATTCTCCAGAGTTTGCTGAAGAGTTAGCACCCAATTTTGATATTTATATCAATGATGCCTTTGGAGCTTCTCATCGTGCTCACGCCACCATTCACGCGCTGCCAAAGCTTATGAAAAATCGGGGTATTGGTTTTTTAATTGAAAAGGAAATTAACTTTTTAGATCAATTGATGACGAATCCAAAACGACCTTATTGGGCGATTTTAGGTGGAGCAAAAGTTTCAGACAAGATTGCTGTGATTGAAAAGCTTTTAGATTTGGTGGACGGCTTCGTTATTGGCGGAGCCATGGCCTATACTTTTTTAAAAGCGATGGGACATTCAGTGGGCTCCTCATTGGTCGAAAATGACAAACTTAAATATGCAGCCGAGATGGTGGAAAGAATCAAAGCTCGCCACAAATCTTTATTGCTTCCTGTGGATCATGTTATCACAACGGGGATCCGTGACATTGCTCAATTGAAAACGACTTCCGATGCGAATATTCCCGATGGTTATATGGGTGTGGATATTGGTCCTAAAACTATTTCTCAGTATCAAGCGGCGCTGATAAAGGCCGAGACTATTTTTTGGAATGGCCCCATGGGAGTTTTTGAGACGCCTGAAATGGCGAAAGGTACTTTTGCTATTGCTAAAATTTTGGCAGAGTCCAATGGAATTAAAATTGTCGGAGGTGGAGACAGTGCCGCTGCGGCTGAAGCTTCAGGTTATGCCGATAAGATGACTCATATTTCGACAGGTGGAGGCGCGAGCTTAGAATATCTTCAAGGCGAGCCTTTACCTGGCCTAGAAGTTCTACGATATAAGCACGGTCGATAATTTTTTTGAAAAGAGCAGGAATGAAACATAAAATTTTTGCGGCGAACTGGAAAATGTATAAAACCCCTCAGCAAACTCAGGAGTTTTTTAAAAAATTCCTGAGCTATGATCTGAAGGGTGATATTTTCTTTTTTCCTCCAGCTCTTTGTCTTTCCTCTGCTCTAGATGAAACAAAAAACTCAAACATTCAAATTGGTATTCAAAATATTTACACAAAAGCAGAGGGCGCCTTTACAGGAGAAAACTCAGCCCGTACGGCTCAGGAAATGGGATGCTCTACTGTTTTAGTTGGGCATTCTGAAAGAAGAACACTTTTTCACGAGAGTGAAATTCTCTCTGAAAAACTTCAGTATGCTCAGTCACTGGGTCTAAAAGTTGTTTTTTGTGTGGGTGAAACTCTTGAACAACGAGAAAATAACCAGACAGAAAAAATCCTAACCGAGCAACTGCAAAGTGGTCTCCGAAAGGCTCAAGCTCAAAATCTGATTGTGGCCTATGAACCTGTCTGGGCGATTGGCACCGGAAAAACGGCCACATCTCAACAAGCAGAAGAGGCTCATCGATTTATTTCCCAATGGCTCGAGAAAAACAATTTTCAAAATGTGCCGATCTTATACGGTGGCAGTGTGAAACCTGAGAACGCTCCAGAATTGATTTCTCAACCGCATATATCAGGCTTCCTTGTAGGTGGAGCTTCTTTAGACCCTGAATCTTTTAAAAAAATCTGCTCTGTTTAGCGTTGCCCTTTATTGACATCGACGGGGGGTAAATTCGCTGGTGCTGAATTTTCAAAACGATCTTGGCAGTAGCCTTCTTTCCCACAGCGGCTGGATCCTTTT
>DAHVKR010000360.1 GCA_027320785.1 Bdellovibrionales bacterium | reverse complement strand
CGAATGTTTCTATCCCACGACAAACAGAGAGTTACTTTATTGGAATCACCCTGGACAAACCCCAGTATCGTTTATTTTTTAATGATAAAGGTGTGCAAAGAGTTTTCGCGGCTCGCGGACGATTCCCCTTCAAACAAGTGGTGGATGGCTTTCGCAGCAACAAAGAAGTTTTTGATATGATTAACTTCTTCACTCTAACCGGTGGAAGCATTCGGGATGTGAATCTAACAGGCGATTCGAATAAACTCGATATCCCTGTAATGGATCTCACTTTTGCCGACAAAAAAACCTTCAAAGCACCTCAACTTGATAGTTCTGAAACTATGGTGGCTTTGACAGTGTCCGATCAAAATGGATATTTGATTCCAACAGATGTAAAGCGCCTGAACTCGAACGAATCAGTGAACCTAACAGTTTGGAATGAACATCCTGTTTATCTGGCTCAAGTTATTAAGAATAAAAATGAGTTTGATACTTCTAAGCCAGGAGCCGATCGATTAAGTGCCATCCTTTTACCTTTTGATGAGCATGTTACATCAAATTATTTGCCACTGATTTCTTTCCCCGCAAATAAAGGACACAATCTTTTTGCGATTCCTCAGGTGAACTCTGATATTCATAAATTAGCCACTTACGGTTTAATTTCGGATGTCAAAGTTGAGAAAGATGGTGGTGATATTAAAAAGACTGCCGATCCTGAGTGGGAAGTTTATGCTCCTGACTGGGTCAGTGAAATCCAATTACCCGAGTGGGCTTGGAACAAATCAGCACCCGCCACTCGATTTGAAGTTTCGCTTGTGGGCTCGACATCATCTGATACAATCCCCTTAGGACCTCAAATGATGGAGAAGGCAACACATGTCACACGCAGCTCGGTGGAGTACTAATTTTTTAATTCTTTTCAGCCTCTCGTTGATTGCGGGAGGCTGCGTTTCTAAACCGCAAAATCCAGACAAACTGGTTCAAAAACAACTCGAGCAAAAAATATTTCTTTCCCCTTATGATGAAGTCTGGAGAGCCGCTCATAAAGTTCTCAAATACCCTATCGTCAATGAAAATCAGGATACGGGAATTATTGAAACAGATTACATAAAAGGCCAAGATGGCTTTATTGCGCCCGAAAAACCCGTTCCCTCCAGCGGCTTACGGTATAAAATTGTGATGATTTTCGCTAAAGGTAAGAGCCTGGGAAAAGAATCTGTTCGTGTCACTATTGATAAAAAAATAGAGAAACTTCGAGACTTTTTTTCAGATGCAGAGCCTGTCGCGAGTGATGGCCTTGAAGAAAAAGTCATCTTCTATCGTATGGAGAGAGAGCTTTTAATTTCGAAGGGACTTCGCAAGGCTGCAGAAAAAGATGCGGCTCAACAATCCCAATCTTTTCAACAATAACTAGAAGGATTGGCTCTCTAGCTTTTTCAAAGCTTTTTCAGCCTGAACTCGAACATCTTGATCTTTCTCATCCGCTAAAGAAAGAAATTTTTCTCTTTCACTGGGAAGAGGGTTTTGAGCTAAGTATTCGCCAATTTGTGGACGGATCCAAAGAGATTTGGATTTAACTTTATTTTTTCCAGAAGCCAGTTCGCGCCATAGAATTTCACGAACTTCACCCTGTCTCTTTTTATTTTTAATTAAAATATCTACAGCTGCTGAACGAACTACGAGAGCTGGGTCATGAAGTTGCTTCTTTGCTACATCAAAAGCCATATCTGCATTCAAAGAATCCAAAGCTATAAGTCCCGCGTTTCGCATGTACCAAACTTTAGACGAAAGCGCTTTTTTAAGATCACGAATACTATCGTGCTTTTTCATTCGGACGATATCCATAAGGGCTTTCCAACGAACGGACATTTCAGCCTGATTTGAAAAAGCTTTGGACTGCAGCTCTTTATAGGTTTCTGCCTGAACAGAAAGCGAAAATATAACAAAGACTGCAAGTATAAGTGACTTCACGTTCCCTCTTTTTTCTGAACAAAATTCTCGAACTGCCCCATCAGATCTTCATTTTCGGCACTGGCAGGTGCGGGAGCTGCTGGCTGAGCGGCTGCCTGAGTGGCGGCCTTTTGCCCTTCAACAGCTGCTGC
>DAHVKR010000035.1 GCA_027320785.1 Bdellovibrionales bacterium | reverse complement strand
CATCGTTGCGTTACAATCCAGCACTTCTCTAAGGCCCTCGCTCAGAACCACTTGGAATTGGCGAAGATTGTCGAGAAGGGCTATGGCTTCTGTTGAATTCGTTAGCCGAGCAGACTCTATTTTACCCGTTACCCTGACTAACTCAAGCCCCGTACCAAGAGATCTTAGACCTTCTGATATAGAAATAAACTTTCTCACAACCGAGATAACCTCACTCACATTTGTCATAGACTTAGACCGATATGTGTTAGCCAAATGTTTTACTTCCTCTAAACCGTCTATCTCATGTTCTTTCGATTCTTTTTCTAAATAGGATGAAACTTCATCTAAAAGCTCAGATGCACAAACATAAAATCGGCTCGTTGCAATTTGCTGTGATATTTCCTTTGATAAAGTCTCAAATGTTTTGATGTCGACATTTATTTCGTCAGCTAGTTTTTTATACTGATCCGCAACCACTGATATTTGACTGCCAGCTTCTCCCAATCGATTTGCATAAATATCAAGATTAAGAGGTACAAGCTGAGTCGCCTTGTAGGCATGTAATATTTTGTTTGTTGATTTTAAAATATCCTCACCCAGGTTTTTTATCTGCCCCATGCAAACCAACTCAGCAGCGGGCTCTATGGATCGCTCTCGAGATCGATTAAAAAGTTGATTTACAAGAGCTTCTGTCATGAATTCCGTATAATTACTAAATCCCAATTCTTGTATACGCTTAAGTAAAAGCTGAGAAGACTCTTCGGGAGATAAATTTTTTGATTTCTCAACTGCTCGCAGTGCTTGATACTCTTTATCAATAAGCTTGAGAAGGTCTCCTCCCGGCTTCAGTCGCACAGATAAGTATCCACCCTCAGTGGGCATAGCTAAAGCAAAAACCCAATAGAATTTTCCAGTCTTGGATTTATTTTTAACAAAAGCGCCGATCGGCTGACCGTTTTTTAAAAATTGCCATAGGAGGTAGAAAACGGCCCGCGGCATATCTGGGTGACGTATAATATTGTGCGGCTTTTTGATCAGGTCTTCCCATTCAAACTCAGCGACTCGACGAAAAACTGAATTCCCTGATAGAATAATCCCCTTCAAGTCAGTTTTAGAAAAAAACAATTCATCATATTGAAAGGGTGATTCATTTGTCGCTGTACTCATATTCATTTTACGTACTGCAAGCGTCATACACATTAAGTGTGCGCGCATATAGCAACAAAAGCCACTTCATTCAAAAAATGAGACAACTTCGGCACTTTCCGCGCGACAGGATGTCTCAATATTAATTTTTTTTAAGATCGCGCCAAGTTCCGCGAGCTAACACGTCTCACCTTGAAGTTGCTGCCCAGTTCAAAGCGGCATCAAGTTCATTGTAATGAAAGCTTTGAACTTTTGCCTCTACAAAGTGTTTCGCCACCTGTGCCGCCAATTCAGGTAACTCGCCATCTACACACAGACCAAGATGTCTAATTTTTCTATGATGGTCCATAATGAAACCGACATGACTGATAAAGCTTCCCAAATTCTCCCATCCCGGAAATTTTTTTGCATGAATAACGAGTCCTTTAAGCTGTTTATGTTTTGCTAACCAGTGATCGACCTTGTCTGTCATCACTTCAAAATCACTAACAGTGAGCGATTTTGTAACCTCTAAAAGTAAAACGCCTTTTTCTTCGTTGAGGTGAAAGTTAAGCCCCAAGTCTTCCGTATTTAACCACTCTAGAGCTTGTTCCATCTCAGAGTTATTAAAAAGCTTTAATGGGCAGGGGACCAAAGACTGAAACATGTTCATTGCATCACGCACCCATTTTACATCCGTGACAACAGCACATCTTTCAAAGCTTCGCATATGTCGAAAGCCTAGCTTAAAATCTTCCCAGCCTGCCCCAAATGTATAGCCCTTAAACTCAGGACCCAGGTGGTAAAGGAATCGAACCCTGTCTCCTTTTGAGCGAGCTTTGTCGAGGATCGGAAGTAGGACAGAGTTATAATCTTCAGCCGTAACCTCACCAATGGCCTCTAGACCCACCACATTTTTTCCAGTTAAATGCATTTTTTTAAACATAGAACCTCCTTATTATTTTTTACTCCTGCTTCGAAGTAGCATAAATAGATAAATTATTTTTTATGTCACCTGATGTTTTCTGCTGACGACTACCAGTCCTTAGTCACCAAATGGCAATTGACTTTGTCACCACACAAAAATACCGTCATTTCATATCTTCAAATTTTAATTTTACAGAAAGGAACTTACACATTATGAAACTTACAAAACTACTTATCTCAACTATCCTCATGGCTGGCATCGGCCGTGCTGCCTTCGCATTTGAAGCTCTACCTGCAAAGCCCCCCATACCCGCTGACAACAAAATAACAAAAGATAAAATTGAGCTTGGAAAAATGCTTTATTTTGATCCTCGTCTTTCAGTTTCTGGAACTGTTTCCTGTAACTCATGTCACAATTTAATGAGTGGTGGCGATGACAGTCGCCCTGTCTCGATAGGTGTCGAAGGAAAAAGAGGTGGTCGCTCAGCTCCAACCGTTTGGAATTCGGCTTTCTTATCTGTTCAGTTTTGGGATGGAAGAGCTCCTTCACTAGAAGAACAAGCCAAGGGTCCTATCGCAAATCCTGTCGAGATGGGAGCCACTCACGAATTAGTGGTCAAGCGTATTTCTCAAATCCCTGAGTACGTCGAGCTCTTCAAAAGGGTTTTTGGAAAAGACGATGTCACAATCGACAATGCCGTCATCACGCACAACTCTCCTTTCGATCGTTATTTAAAAGGAAATAAAAAGGCCTTAACAGCCCAACAAGTTAAAGGAATGAAGCTTTTTGAGTCTACAGGCTGCGTTTCTTGTCATAGCGGACCGAACTTCTCGGGCCCTCTTTTGCCTCAGGGAACTGGCTTCTTTATGAAATTTCCAACCTTCCCAGGTAGCATCTATGAAAAGAAATATAAATTAACTGAAGACATGGGACGTTACACAGTAACAAAGAATGAAGCCGATAAGCATATGTGGCGCGTACCCACTCTTAGAAACGTTGCTCTCACCGCCCCATACTTTCACAACGGAAGCGTTAAAACGCTCCATGAAGCTGTGAAAGTGATGGCTAAAGTACAATTAAATAAAGATCTTTCAGATTCTGATGCAGATGACATTGTTTCCTTCTTGAAAAGCTTAACAGGACAATTCCCTGTTCAAACAATGCCACGCTTGCCTGCAACACCAGGTGAGTCTCTCGTCGGTGACCAGAAATAATTTAGGACGAAAAAGAGGGGTTGTTTATTCAACCCCTTCTTTCAAATACTGCTGAACAGCTTGAAAAGCTTCGATTCCATAAACTACTGAAGGGCCGCCACCCATTAAAATGGCCACACTGATTGTCTCCGCGATTTCTTCAGGGGACGCTCCACTCTTCATCGCATCATGAACGTGAAAGGCTATACATCCATCACATCGTACGGTGATTGCAATTCCAAGTATTATTGCTATGCGCAGACTCTAATCCTAAATACATTTTTCAAAATGTTTTCAGCATCGGGACGAATTGTCTCAGCTCAAAATAAGAGGTTGCCAAGCCCATCGCTGTCAGCATTTTGTTAGTTTAGCCACATTCCCTTGTGTTTCCATCAGGCCATGCTATGAGATGCTCTCAATATTTCTCTGTGGGAGCTATATGCGATTTGTTTTAAGTTTAATGATGGGATTACTCATTGCCTCGCCGGCATTGGCTGAAAAAGTTTTCACTGAAACCGGCGTCATTTCAACAGATGTGAATTTCAACTATCATGATCGAAATTATACTTACAGCTACGGAAATTTTGAGGTTTCATTTGAGCTCCAAAATGTAAGAGGGGCTTTTCAAAATGGCTTACGTGAATCTTATGCTCAACTCTCCCCAAGAGATCCCGGCGATGATGTTTGTCAGTACCGCTATGAAACAAACAGCGAAGCTTTACTTCGAATCATTGTCGTAAAGCGACAAACTCCGCAAAATCAAATTGTTCTTAACCGCCTTTATGCAGCCACGCTTGCATCAGCCGCTTCCTCATCTAACAAAGCAAACTGTGTAGCTTTTCACCCCACTCACTTTCAATTAGGGGCCGTGCGACTCATTGACGTCATCGGCGACGATTCTATTACACCCGAACTCGGCATATTCGGATTTAGACTGGGTGATGGTTACGGACCCCATGGACAAATCGTGAAGGATACCACTTTTGTTGTCGGAACCATCAGCCCGCAAATTTTATTACCCTACAACCCGCAGACAACAAGTCTCTCTGAACTTACCCCTGAAATGCATAGCACTTTAACTATTTCAGAGTATGTTCGAGGTCCACATGGAGAAATCCAATATGGAGGACCTTATTATCACACGCTTTCCAAAAATGTATTCTAGTCTTTACAAAAACTTAGAGAAAGAATTACTGTCTTCTTTTCACAGATAAAATGTTCGACAGAAGATTATGTCTCAATACTAGATTCAAGTCCTCACACTTCCGCTATTAAGAATTCTTCCCCATGTGAGGGCTGAAAACCATCCGTTCTTCCTAAAAAATAACGTTGGATGATCTGGTCCCTTGAAATATGTTCGACTTTTTTGAAGCCTACTCCACGAGCTACTTCTAAAATTTCATCTGGTGAAAAGAAGCTAATAAAGGGTGTCCCGGCCTGTCGGGCTTTTTCATAAACCATCTGATGCTGTGCCCTTTCTTCTTCAGGAATCATCTCGAGTGGCAATATAAATGTGAGGGCTAGCACAGTACCTGAAGCAAGCTTCGACATTTCTTGTAGCGTCGCCTTGTTTGCCTCTTTCGAAATATACATAGACACACCTGTCGAAGAAATGACAGCCGGTCTTTGAGGGTTAAATCCTGAATCCTGGAGTTTTTGAAGCCACGACTCTCCTTTTTCAAAATTAACGGGCACAAAGTTAAGGTTCTCCGAAGTTTCATAACCTAATTCGAGAAGACGATTCCTCTTCCATTCCTGAGTGACCGGCTGATCTATTTCAAAAAATTTGAGACTTTCAAGACCCGCCGGTCTTCGTTGAGCAAAAGTATCAAGACCTGCACCCAAAATAACGTACTGACCGATGCCTTGCTTAAACTTTTCAAGCACCAGATCTTCAATCAAACGAGAACGACCTACAATGGAGGCTCGATACCCCCTTGTCCCCACCGGATGCATATCAGGTCGCAGTTGCCATCCAGAATCAGGTGCAGCTAATTGCAAACCGACCTCATCTTGTAAAATATGGGGCTTAGAATCTACTTGCATATGTAGAGCTCGCCAGAGCGCTACACGTACGGCGGAACTGTCTGGAATAAGTTTAATGGGTATAGACGTCATACTCTATTCAAACAGTATGAAAAACGAATCGTCAATTTGACATTCTCATTACACTATCGGTTAGAAAAAGAAATTGCGTTTGCCCATAAGGATTATATTCTATCAAACCACACAATGAACTTTAATAAGGAGTGTTCATGCTTAAAACTCTATTCGTTCTTTCAACTGCGCTTTGCTTGTCCACAACATTTGCCAAAGGCAAAAAAACAGCGGCTACCGCTGAAACCCTAAAGGTCGATACGGCTGCGAGCTCCATCACTTGGCAGGGGTTTAAAAAAGTAGGTGCTCATCATATTGGAAAAATCAATATCAAGAGCGGTCAAATTGAAATGAAAGCCGGAAAAATTATAGGCGGTGAATTTGTCATCGATATGGCCTCTATTACCAATGAAGATCTAAAAAATAATCCTGAGTACCATACAAAATTACTGACTCATTTAAAATCAGCTGATTTCTTTGATGTTGCTAAATATCCGACTGCTGAATTTAAAATCACCTCCGTTCATGAAAAAGCTGGCAAAACTTGGATCAACGGCAAACTCACGCTGAAAGACAAAACAGAAGCTCTCGACTTTCCTGCAACGATTGAATCAAAAGGTGGCGTCGTAACAGGCAAAGCGAAGATCGAAGTTGACCGCACTAAGTGGGGAGTTATCTACGGCTCTGGAAATTTTATAAAAGAGCTTACAGCTGACAAGATTATCAATGATAAATTTGAACTTGATTTAGATCTTGTTGCTAAAAAATAACCCCTATTGAAAGATCTCGCTAAAATATGATGAAGGTTTCAAAAAGTTCTGATGGTAAACTCCGGTGTCAGTGGAGCAACACAGCACCAGAGTTTATCCATTATCATGACAAAGAATGGGGATTTCCCGTTTCTCAAGATATTCAACTTTTTGAAAAGTTGTGTCTGGAAAGTTTTCAATCTGGTCTTAGTTGGCGCACGATATACAACAAGCGAGACAACTTTAGAAATGCATTCTGTCATTTTGATTTTAATAAGATTGCAAAATTCACTACTAAAGATATAAAGCGCCTTTTATCTGACCCTGGAATAGTTCGACATCGCGGCAAAATTGAAGCTGTTATTCATAACGCTCGACAAGTCCAAATTCTCATTCAGCAAGAAGGATCTTTGGCTTCATTTGTTTGGAAGTATGAACCCACTAAAAGGCCCCAGCAAAAAAGTTTAGTTTCCACGTCTCCAGAATCTATTACTCTGTCCAAGGAGCTTAGAAAACGAGGGTGGAAGTTTGTCGGGCCCACAACGGTGTATTCTTTTATGCAGGCTATGGGATTGGTCAACGATCATGCTCAAAATTGCACGACCCACTCTCGAGTCGAAGCTGCACGCAAAAAGTTTAAAAGGCCTAAAGCTTCATAATAATCAATTTGGGTCTTTTAATAAAAATCGATATGAAATAAGTTTGATCACATCGTTTATGATGAACCACGAAAACGAGTAAGCCCACACAACGAGCGCCCAATGCCATCCAATCGGCGACATAAAGACTCCATAAGCAGCAATCAGAGTCGCAATGACTTGCGTTCCCAATACAGCCAAGAATAAAGACTTCGCGGGCCTTATGGACCAAAAGGCTTTTCGAGTTCGAGTTACAAAGATCGTCAGGTGCCCTGCCACTGATAATTTTAAATACATAAGTGATTGAATAGTTGCTCGATCCAAATGCCAAATCCGTTCGCCCAAGTAGAAAAGTCCAAATGATGCGACAACGCCCGTGATCCCCAGAATCGTCGAAATTCCTAGAACTCTATGCATATTCCATGATTCAGGCTCATTCGAAAAGTGAACGCGGTCGTAGGCTATCGTTAAGATCGCGCCGTCATTTAAAAGCGCGAGGAGAACAATCATAATTGCGGTTACTGGATAAAAGTTAAATACAATAATCGAAAAAGTCATAAACAGCAGCACACGGATTGTTTCGGCGATTCGATAAATCGCATAACTATTCATGCGTTGAAATATTTTTCGACTTTCTTTAATTGCATCAATAATAACAGATAGCCCTGGCGCTAATAAAACAATATCAGCAGAGGCACGAGCCGCATCCGTCGCCCCTGAAACAGCAATTCCAGCATCCGCTTCTTTAAGCGCTGGAGCATCATTCACACCGTCTCCTGTCATTCCTACAATGTGACCTCGAGTCTGAAGAGCTTCCACAATATGATACTTATGTTCTGGAAAAACTTGAGCAAAGCCATCGGCTTGTTCGATTGTCTCTCCCAAGTGATCAAGCTCCTCAGCTTTTATTTCTCCAAACTCACTGGCATTAAGAATATTTTGCCCCAACCCCACCTGCTGAGCGATTTCTTTTCCAATGGCAACTTGATCACCGGTCACCATTTTAACTTCAACTCCCAATTCATGAGCTGTCTCGATCGTTGCTTTTGAGTCTTCACGAGGAGGATCAAATAAAGGCAAAACTCCTAAAAATGTCCACCCTCCCTGATCATTTGATTTTGCGACAGCAAGCGAGCGAAATCCACGAGCCGCAAAGTTTTGCACAGCTTGATTTACCTTCCGCTCAAGGTCCGGCACATTTGGAATTAAAGACAGAATGACTTGCGGTGCACCTTTCGTGAATTTTTGAACACTTCCATCCTTAAATCGCACTTCTGCTTCGGTGCGCTTGCGAACAGGATCAAAGGGTTCAAATCGAGGCACTTCGCAATCTGGTAGCTTTTCTTTTAGGGCCCCCAGCACAGCTGTATCGATCGTATCATTATCTTCTGCGCGGGAAGCAAGAGCGGCTGCCAGAATAACTTCAGAAGTATTGACACCCTCTAGTACATAGGGATCACCCAACGTTAGTTTATTCTGAGTCAATGTTCCCGTTTTATCCGAACAAAGAATATCCATGCCGGCTAATTCTTCAATGGCCACTAAGCGACTCACGATGGCCTCTTTCTTTGCCAACAATCGTGCGCCTACAGCCATCGTCACGGATAAAACGGTTGGCATGGCGACGGGTACCGCGGCCACCGTCAAGACCAATGCAAACTCGATGGTTTCCAACATGGGGTCGCCTCGGAAATACGCTATCGTTAGAATAATCGTGACAAGAACAGCCGCCAGAAGAATCAGATAATTTCCAATTTTCAAAACAGCTTTTTGAAAATGACTGGTGGTATGAGCATCCTCAACAAGCTGAGCTGTCTTTCCAAAATAAGTATTTTTTCCTATCGCGTATACGAGTGCATCCACTTCCCCACGTTTGACCACAGCACCTGAGTAAACCACATCTCCAAATT
>DAHVKR010000359.1 GCA_027320785.1 Bdellovibrionales bacterium | reverse complement strand
GGGTATCATCTTACATTTGGGCTTCCTTTTATTCGCACAAGTGTTGATCATGGAACAGCATTTGATATTTATGGTAAAAACAAGGCGGATCCTTCTTCTATGAAAGCAGCGATTCAGGCCTGTCTTAAGCTATCGAGGTGAGGATTATGCATAAACCTGTTATTTTCAGAGAGTACGATATTCGTGGTGTTTACAATGAAGAGTTTGACGACCAATTTGCGTATGAGTTGGGGAGAGCTTTTGTAACCTATTTATCTGACTCTCAAGTCAAAAACCCAACGATTACATTGGGTCACGATGCGCGACTCTCCTCTCCAGCAATTATCAAGGCATTAAGTCGAGGGATCCGCGAGTGTGGTGGTAATGTTATTCTTTTGGGGCTGGTTACAACTCCCGTCTGCTATTATTCAACTTTTTCTTTAGACAAGATTGATGGGGCTGTTATGGTGACGGGGAGCCATAATCCTCCTAACTACAATGGCTTCAAAATATCAAAAGGCCAATGGACTATCTTTGGATCTGAAATTCAAAAACTTAAAACTATTATCTCAGACCAGCGATACCTCTCAGGATCTAATGGCTTCGAAAAATCCTATGATATTAAGCCTGATTACTATGCTCGTTATAAAAAAGAGTTTAACGATTTAAAGCCTATTAAGGTTGTATTGGACTGCGGGAATGGGGCTGCTGGCTCAGTTGTTCGCGGTCTTTACGAGGCCGTTGGTCTGAAACCAATCATTCTTTTCGAAGAACCGGATGGAACATTTCCCAACCATCATCCTGACCCTACAGTTGAAAAAAATCTTGTCGCTCTTAAAAAAAAGGTTCTCGAAACGGGCGCCGTCTGCGGCATTGGCTTCGATGGTGACGCTGATCGCATCGGAGTTGTCGATCACACAGGTAAAATGCTTTACGGCGATGAGCTCATGGTGATTATTTCTCGCTCCATTCTTGCACACCAAAAAGGTGCTAAGATTATCGGAGATGTAAAATGCTCTGATCGCCTTTATCACGATATTGAAGGCCGAGGCGGCGTTCCTATTATGTGGAAGACTGGGCACAGCCTTGTTAAAGAAAAAATCAAAACCGAGAAAGCCCCTTTTGGTGGAGAGATGAGCGGTCATGTCTTTTTTGCCGATCGCAACTATGGCTATGATGATGCTCCCTATGCGGGACTTCGACTTATCGAGATTCTCAGTCAAACGGGCAAAACAATACCCCAGCTACTTGAAGGCCTGCCTCAAGCCTTTAATACGCCTGAAATACGAGTCGATACCACAGAAGAAAAGAAACTTCTTATTGTTCAAAAAATGAAAGAAGCTTTTCCTAATAGTTCTCAAGCTGATTATACAATTAATTTAATCGATGGAATTCGACTCAGCTTTTCGGATGGCTGGGCCCTTTGTCGATCATCGAATACTCAGCCTGTTCTTGTTCTACGCTATGAGGCGAGTAGTGAGGCGGGCTTGGAAAAAATAAAAGCTCGCGTAGAAGCCGTCGTAAATCAGTACTTATAAGTCTGATTAGCTCTTGAGCGTTTTATCTCAAAAAAACAAAAAGCCCTGAAGAAAATCAGGGCTTTTTTATTCTTAATTATTAAAAGTAATAAATTACTTCATTCCAGGGATCACAAGGAACGCGATCAAGAACGCCAAGATCACAAGTGACTCGATAAGAGCCAAGCTCAAGATCATGGGTGTGAACATTTTGTCAGTTGCAGAAGGGTTTCGAGAAATCCCTTCCAAAGCCGCAGATGCCGCTTTACCTTGAGCTAAAGTGCCGCCCAAAACTGCGATTGAAATCGCAACTGCAGCGCCGATAGCTAAAAGTCCGTAGTTGTTGCCAGCAACTGCTGCTTGAGCAGTTTCTTGTGCTTGGGCTCCAACTGAAGCCAACAAAACAGTCAGCATAAGAGTGATATTTTTCATGTGGTGCTTCTCCTTATTGTGTTAGTGATCGCTGGCTTGTGCGAGCGCAACATAAACCATTGATAATAATGTAAAAACAAATGCTTGTATCATGCAGACGAGGAATCCCATTAGATAAAAAGGAATTGGAACTCCAATTGGTACTAAATCTAAGAACACTGACAATACTGTA
>DAHVKR010000358.1 GCA_027320785.1 Bdellovibrionales bacterium | reverse complement strand
GTTGGGAGACCCGTGTAAGTCGTTTCCCCCTGAATACTGTAAAAAATCTCGTTAATTTTGATCATGAGTTAGACCCACGTCTTGCCTAGGGCTGGGACTGAAGTCAAGGTCGGGATCAGAACGCTTCACGGTTTGGATATATTTCTGTAAGTTATTTAAATGAGCCCCATTTTTCGAAAATTTAAAACTGATATCGTGGCCATCCTTTATTTAGCATTAGGGCTTTTCATAGCCCTCTCACTGGCCAGCTTTAATCCACAGGACCCCTCTCTTAATTCAATGGGCAGAACATTCCAGGCGCATAATTTTTGTGGAATCGTTGGGTCCTTTCTGGCGGACCTCCTTTATCAGGCTTTTGGCCTTTCGGCATGGTTCCTCGTTTTGGGCTTTATTCGTATGGCCTATAAAACCTTTCAGGGTGAAAAAGTTGGATTTAAAAACGTAAGAACTCTATGGGGCGCGCTTCTTATTCTCACATGTTGTAGCTTATTAGCCCTCTATGCCCCCCTGACGACGCTATACCAGCAGCAAATCCACATCGGAGGGCTTTTAGGAATGGGCGTCTCTCAGGCCCTGCTCCGGGGCTTTAACTTTGTAGGAGTCCAAGTTCTTTTGTGGGCTTCCTTTCTTATGCTCACGGTCTTCTATTCTGAGAAAAACCTTCAAGAAATTGTGGAGATGGTGCAGAACGGCTCTCAAGCTATTCTTGGAAAAATAAAAACATTCTTCACGTTCGAGCGAAAACAAAGACGGTCCGATAAAAAAGTACAGATCCCTTCTGTTGAGCTTCAGAGGCAAGAGAAAAAATCCAAACTGGAGCCCCTTTTCTTTTTAAAAGATGCAAAACAGTTAGAACTCCAAGAGTCGGAAGATTCTTACCAGGAGACTGAAGAAGACTCCTCAGGTGACGAAGAGGAGCAGGAGGCGCAACCTCGGACGCTTGCGAAGAGAAAAGTAAAACTTAAAGCCAAGACTCCCCGTCGAATTGAACACTGGAACATGCCCAAAATTTCACTTCTTGAGGACCCCCCGGCCTCTCGCGTTCGAATTGATGAAAAAGAAATCAAAAGAAAAGCCGAGTTGATGGTGGATAAGCTCAAAAAATTTGGAGTTGAGGGTGAAGTTGTGGATGCAAAGCCAGGCCCCCTTGTTACGCTGTATGAATTCAAACCAAATGATGATGTAAAGATTAGTAAAATTGGAGAGCTGGAAGAGGACCTATCCTTGGCTTTGAGTGCGGACTCCATTCGTTACGTTGGGCAAATTCCAGGACGCGATGTCGTTGGCGTCGAAACATCCAATGCGAAAAGAGAAACAGTTTATTATAAAGATCTTGTGGCCGAAGAGGAATTTTGGAAAGAGGACGTTCTTTTGCCGATGGCCTTAGGTCGCCAGGTCAACGGTGAGCCTAAAATTGTAGACCTCAGAAAAATGCCGCATCTATTAATTGCGGGAACAACGGGATCTGGTAAGTCGGTCTTCGTTTCTTCGATTATTTCAGGTCTTCTTTTCCGACACTCACCGAAAACGCTTAAGCTCGTTTTAATTGATCCCAAGATGGTGGATTTAGCCGCCTTTGCAAAAGTTCCCCATATGGCCTTGCCCCATATTACAGACTCTAGAAAAGCTGTAGGCGCGCTTCGCTGGGCTGTTCGTGAAATGGAAAAGCGGTATCGATCGCTCTCGAAGTTTGGTGTTGAAAAAATTGAAAAGTTTAACGAGAAAATATCGAAGCTTACATCCGATGAGCTAGCTGAGCACGAAAGAGTCAATCAAGAAATAGAAGCAGAGCCTAAAAGCAGAGGCGAGTCGTACTACTATCAAACGCTCCCTTTTGTGGTGATTATTGTGGATGAGCTTGCAGACTTGATGGTGGTGGCGAAGCAAGATGTTGAGCAACCTATTCAAAGGCTCACTCAAATGGCGCGAGCCTGTGGAATGCATTTGATATTAGCCACACAGTCGCCGCGCAAAGATGTTGTGACAGGTTTAATTAAAACAAATATTCCCGGTCGAATTGCCTTGAAAGTGGCCTCTAAAACAGATTCGCGAATTATTTTAGACGCAACAGGAGCCGAGCGACTTCTTCCAAATGGCGACATGCTC
>DAHVKR010000357.1 GCA_027320785.1 Bdellovibrionales bacterium | reverse complement strand
TAATAAAAATGTGTACTTAGATCCCACTAAAAAACCGGAAGTTCACTTTAAGTGGACGGGCTTCCCAAAGGAGTGGGTCGTTTCTGCTCAACTAGGGCCCGGCCGTCGTCAAATGAAAGACTTAGCCACCGCAGAGGCTGGAGTTGAGCAACTCGCGTCCGTCGTCCCCTTTGGAAAACATTACTGGAGACTCGTGGCACGCGATCCTCAAACACATGAGATCAAAGCCAAAAGCCCCATCTATAAAATGGAAGTCCTTGCTCGCAGTACTCCTTCCATTTTATTTCCGACACCGAATTCCCAAGTAGAATCTGAAAAGTTACCAGCTGATGTTGAGCTCGCATGGCAAAAAACAGATGGTCAGTCCAGTCAACTTGTATTGGAAGTTGCTAAAGATCCACAACTTCTTCAAAAAATTATCACTCAAAGAGTGGATGAAGATGACAAATACACTCTCAAAAATTTGAGTGAAGGTACCTACTACTGGCGTATTAGTTCGTTTTATCCTGATGTCAAAGAACCCTGGGTAGGACCTGTTCAACAATTTAAAGTTGTTAAAAAAGCAGATGTGAAGCCAATCCCCGTCACAGTTAGTTGGGATCAAGTTCCTGCTGAACAGTTTTTTATTGGCGAGCCCAGCCTTCATCTCGCGTGGACAGCAGGACCTCAAAGCGATCTCGTGAACCAATGGAAAGTCAGCTGGAAAGACGAGGCAGATGTAAATGCCCCTCCTCAAACAATCGAAACAGCCAATCGTGATCTCAGTACAAAACTCGAAAAACCTGGACGCTACATCGCCTCCGTTGAAGCCTATGACAAGCAGGGCCGCTTGATGGGGAAATCAGAGAACATGGTATTAGCTGTCCAACCCCAACCTGTTTTACCAGCACCTCAAATTCTTCCTGCCGATGGACCTATAACTGCAGGTGGAGATGGTAAAGGGGTCTTATCTTGGAGTGAAATTGCAGGTGCTAAAGAATACGAAGTCACTCTATTAAGTAAAGATGGAAAAGAACTCCTGAGTCACAGAGATAAAAAGAATCAAATGATTCTTAAGAATTTGATGCCCGGAGAGTATACAGTTCGAGTCGTCAGTATTGACGAAAACAATCGCCCAAGTGATACACCTTCTGAAAAAACTTTGATTGTCCCAGATAAAAGTAATTTAAGAGCCCCAGCCCTCAAGAAAGTGAAGGTCAATTGATGCTTCGCTTTCTTTCTGGACTCCTCTTTATTGCTTTTTCATTAGGGAGTGTCCATGTGCGAGCAGCGGACGATTACCGACGTGTTGTGAGTTTTGAGTGGGAACCTATCGAAGGCGCTCGTTACTATGAAATTGAGATCCGAAAAAAAGATAAGGGATCAAAATCTGTTCGCTTTAAAACCCAAAATTCTCAGTGGAATGGAAAACTTCATATTGGAAGGTACGATTTCAGACTTCGCGCTTTGGATAAGCGTCAAGTTCCAGGAGTATGGAGTGATTACTCCGAACTCGATGTGATGCTCGAACCTGTCAAAGTTGAGTCCCCTCAAGCTAATGCCATTATTAAAGCGACAGATGAAGACAAAGAAAAAGTTGATTTTAAATGGCAGCCGACGCCTCGAGCCACTGGATACTCTGTTGAAGTTCTAAATGAAAAAAATGAAGTTATCGCTTCAGATAAAGTTTCTTCTCCCGAGTATTCCACATCTCTTCCCACTGCCGCGTCTTATATATGGAAAGTAAAGGCTCTCTCTGACGATGGACTTGAAAGTGAATCTGTTGAAGAACAAAAATTTTCTCTAGTGGGTCCTAAACTTGAAAAAGTTAAAATAGAAAAACCGGATAACGAGTTCGTTCGAGAAATCAAATGGTCTCCAGTTGATAAGGTTCAAAACTATAAAGTCATTGTCGCCCGGTATGACTCCCGAACTAAAAAATGGAAAAAATATAAAGCCTTTGAAAATTATGACCAAACTTCTTTGAACTTTGAGCCTGATTGGCCCGGAGGACAATATAAAGTCTTCATCAAGTCAGAAGCCCCCAACCGAGACCCCTCGGATTTTTCCGTTTTAAGGTTCCCGGTTCATGAAGGGAATAGAAGTCCTGCTGCTGAATATGTTCAGACCAT
>DAHVKR010000356.1 GCA_027320785.1 Bdellovibrionales bacterium | reverse complement strand
GGTGAAAGGTCCGGCACTGATGTCAAAGTGGGTGGGAGAGTCAGAAAAAGGAGTCAGAGAGGTTTTTCGTAAGGCCCGGCTGGCCTCTCCCTGCATAGTTTTTTTCGATGAGCTTGATGCCTATGATAATGTGGCTTATCCACTGCGTGAACACACCCAGATGCAGGAAAGTGAAATTCATGATCGAGTAATTGAGTGTTTAAGATCTGTTGATTTAGAGAAAGCTCAGCATCTTCAGATTCACGAGTTATCTGGGGGTATGAGGCTGAGACTTGCAATCGCGCGAGCTATTGCATTAAAGCCAGAAATATTGTTTTTAGATGATCCAACAGCGGGTCTTGACCCAATCAACAGCGATAATATGATCGAAATGATAGTTAAGCTTAAAAAACAGATTGGTGCTACACTCGTGATTGTCACGCACGATCTCCTGAGAGCCTATCAAATTGCAGGTCGCATTTTTTTTATTTTAAGTGGTCAAGTTTTTGAAACGGGATCCGCAGAGGAAACTCAAAAATCAAATGATCCAAGAGTACAACAGTTTATTCAGGGGCGTCTAAAAGGACCTCTGACTGAAGGCTCTGAAGTATAGCTAAGACGCTGGAGGTTCTATGTCATCAGTTAGAAGATCAAATACATCATATGACGATATACAAAACATGAAATATCAATATGAAGCTAAAGAGAAAAAAAAAGAGAAAGCTCATGAAAATGAAATAAGTCAGTTAAATGAAAGACACGAAAAAGAATTAGATCGTGTTACATCTGATTCAAAGCAAGAGATAGAAAAAATGCGAGAAAGAAATCAGAATAAATTTTCAGAACAAGAAGAAAAATATCAAAAAGAAATAGAAGATCTGAAGAATTTCTATAAAAGAAAATTAGCCGAAAAAGAATCGTGAGCTTAACCCATGCGTAAACTTTTTATTTTTTAAATTGTTCAACTAGGTCGTGTATAGAAAAAGACTGTGTACTAAAGGCAGTCAGCCACATCAGAAGAAGTAAATAAAGAAATTCAGAAGTGTCGATGAGAGATGATAAATCTGTTATTTCACTTCGCTTGGCAGTAATAAGGGCTACTATCATAATAGCCATAAGTGGAATAGACGCCCATCTTGTCATGAGTCCCAAAAAAACCATGGATCCCGCAATAAGTTCGACAATGCTGACGAACGGAGCCTGAATGGAAGCTAGAGGAATATGGAGTGATTCAAAATAAGCAATGACCTTAGGCAGATTATGAAGTTTTCCCCATCCCGATTGGATAAAGAGGACTCCTATTGTGAGACGGGTTAGCCACTCAGGAAAATGCTTGATGACTCTTAAATTCATTATAAAGCCCTTTCGCAAAAGATGATTTCATTTTCAATCCAATAGCTCAGTTTATTTTGTAGTGCGTCTTCAGGAAACCCCATACCTCGACATGTATCTATAACTTGATGAATAGAATGAGGAGTCATGAGTTTTAATAAAAATTCAAACTCAATTTTATCAAAAGATTTCACATAAATTTTATCTAATTTTCTGAATGAACACCAATATTCGATTCCAATTTTTTGAAGATGAGTAGCTGGATGCAACTTTACGGTGAAAGGTATGCCATTCTGAATTTCTTGAGGGCTTAGTTGATCGCAAGGGTCAGGGGCCTTCTCTGAGAGAATTTCAAGCCAATCGAGGCAAGCAAGCGTATAAAGTGATGGATAGTGATTTTCTACAAATGGAGGAAAGTCGACACTATACTCTGCAAGGTTTTTTGTTTTGGAAGGAATCATCTTAATAAAATGAGAAATCATTTCTTTGAAAGCCGCCGGTCCAGCCTTTTCTTGAACTCGAGCAAAATCCTCTTGGATCGATTCAAAAAGTCGAATTCGATAGGCATCTTGATAAATTTGTATTCTGTTAGAAATTGATAAAGGTGGTTTTTCAATTATCAAGCTTAATAGCTCATCAGGCTTGGTTTGAGATCTTATAATTTTATAAAGAGATTCTTGTAATTCAGATAGAGTTTGATTTTTTGCCATGTATTTCTCCAAGTTTTAAAATTTCAAACTCTAATTCATGCCAATCTGGAATATTGCCATCACGTTCAATCATTGTACTTCTAGGACCCCAGTTTTGGAGAGTCCATTCA
>DAHVKR010000355.1 GCA_027320785.1 Bdellovibrionales bacterium | reverse complement strand
GCCTTTGGCCTATACTCAAGCTTCTTAGAAAGTCTATTCCCGATTTACTTCGATCGACGTGACCGAGATCTTTTAGCATGAGAGATCTCCTGACATCTCTCGACCACAAGAGCGATTTCTCGGTCTGTCAACGTCCCCATATGACCTTGAATATTCGCTAACTTCACACCATGCTTCAAACAAAGACCATAAATTTCTTTTACTTTAATCCAATCGATATCGCGCCCCAAAGTGAAACTCTCGTTTCTTCCCTCTAAAGACAATACGGCCGTCTCGGCCAAACAAGCATACACAGTTTTTCCTGGCAAACCCAAATCACAAGTCAGTTCGTAAGGGCCTGGAAGAACAAGCTCCCCAGACTCCATTATTATAATATCAGGCCTCTTTCTGGCATCTTCTTTAGAGAAATCCAGAGGGCGCGAACAGTCGCAAACGACACATCCCGATTTTAACTTCATAACATCAATAATTTTATGATCAACAGCCGAAGTCGCCGTGACTAAAGCATCGACTGAAGGAGCCCATTCATCTGCGTTGGTACTGCAAATGACTTCACAATGGGGCGACATCTGTCGTAATTCTTTTTCAAGCTCCTCTAACCTTTCCAAGCGAGGTGCTACAACAATCAAACGACTGAAAACAAGAGAAAGTAATTTTGCTGAAACTCGGCCTATAGAGCCGGTAGCGCCAATAACCATAGCCGTTCCATGTACTTTGCCGTTCCGCTCGTCCATTTCTAGGATATTCATTTTTTTAACAACTTCATGAAGACCCCACAAAGTCGCTGAAGCACTAAGACTATTGCCAGTTGTTATGGGAAGAGGTGAGTTTTTATTGATTGTCACTCCAGAATCCCCAACAACTTTCGTATAAGCACCAAGTCCCATAATCTTGGCTCCGCGCGCGGCCGCATCCTGACAACATCTTTGAATTTGAGCGTAAGTAAACTCCGCATCCTGGCTTTTCATTACCTGCGGGGTTGCAAGAAGTGCGTAGATAATTCCATTAACAGTTTTACCCGTTGCTTCTGAAACTACATTATTAATTTTACCCCACTTAATTGGAGGCAATTTTGCCACAACTTCATCAAAGTTTTGATGCATGGAGTGCGGCAAGGCTTTTACTAAATTTCCAAGGACGGGCATTTTCTCAAAATCTCGATGGGAAAGAGCATGCACGACAAAGGCAAAATCAGGTGGAGCGCTCTGTGAGATATAATTTTTTGCTTTATAAATAGTCTTGAAAACCTTGGCCTGAGTTGAGTCCTGTCGCGCGAGAGCATACTTCTTAACAGAATGAATAATTTCATTCTTTGTATTTAAAAGCTCCTGCCAATCCTCAAAGCTAAGACTCGCAAATCTTTGATGGATTAATCGCAGCGTTGACTCCAACAAAGCATAATTCATGAAAGGACTTAACTGAAACTCTGTCGGAAATAAGTTAATTATGTTTTTAAAGCCCCAATTTTTCATCGATTTTTCCATGGTTGTATGGAGTGACCAGACAAGCATTTCTTTATCTTTGAAAATTCTAGAGCTTTCGCCTAAATAGCTGAGCAATGATAGGTCTGCGACAACGTAATCGTAATCCTTTATCTGCGACTTAATCAAATCAAGCGTGTTCTTTTGAAGCTTATAGAGGCCTGAATCTAAATCTCTCTTAATCGACTTATGAGCCGCAAGATGAAGACCTGTTTTTGTTATTGTCATAAGCCCTGGGAAAGGCTTCACCGCAAATGGTAGACCTAATACTAAATGTAAATCTCCAAATAATACTTTGGCTCCAGGCTGGTGGCGAATATATTCTTCAATTTCAGTGCAGGTTAAAGTCGCCGGAAAGTAGAAACGTCCCTCACGCTGTATTCGTCCAGATTGATAATGTTGTTCAAGAGTTTGTATATTTAAAATTTCTTTAAGCCCCGTGCCGTCGCAAAGTGGTACGGCACTCGGAGTATTCATGATTTCAAAGTACTGCGGATGAATATAGCTTTCATTTCGTAAACAGGGCGTCGGAGGCAATCCTGTCATAGCAAATGTATCGACATCAGCCTGTAGGTTTGAAATAAGTCTTTTGACATTCTCGACAGAGTGATTAGCTCCAAACCGACTCACTTCAAATTGCAATCCCTTATATTCATATTGATGCTGA
>DAHVKR010000354.1 GCA_027320785.1 Bdellovibrionales bacterium | reverse complement strand
GTCATGTCCCGCCTTGTAGAGCACAACATGTCCCATCAAAGGCATTTCAAGGGTTACCAGATCCCCTAAAGCATCTAGGGCCTTATGACGAACAAACTCATTGGGCCAACGGAGTCCCTCAGGGTTTAAAACCCTTTGATCATCCAAACCGATTGCATTTTCGAGACTGGCTCCTTTAGCCAACCCTCGAGCCTGCAAGGCCTCGACATCTTTTAAAAAACCAAAAGTCCGAGCACTCGCGATGTCCCTCTCGAATGTATTTTCGTCCACGTCCACATCTAAAGACTGCTTACCAATAGCAGGATGAGGGAAATCAATGGTCACTGAAACTCGAAGCCCATGATATGGCAACACGTGAGCATACTTGTCCCCTTCCGAAATCTGTATGGGCTCCATCACACAACAATATTTACGAGGAGCTTCCTGCTCGACAATTCCAACAGCTTGGATAGCTTTTAAAAAATCTCGGGCGCTTCCATCGCAGATGGGAATTTCAGGTCCATCGAGCTCAATAAATAAATTATCAATTCTTAAAGAGGAAAGAGCGGAAACGCAATGTTCAATGGTAGCCACTTGAAAAGCGGGACCTCCGATAGTCGTTTGATAAGAGGTGGCCTCCACAGCCTCAGCCGCCACTTTAAGTGCAGGGGCTCCAGGTAAGTCACGACGAACAAAGTAGACTCCGGTATCTGGAGGTGCCGGTCTAAAAGTTAAAGTACAAGGATTTCCAGAATGGATTCCAATTCCCTCAACTCGCGTCGCCTTTCTTATTGTCTTCTGTAAAAACATTTCAATGCCTCAAAAGTTCTATCATGACATAGATTGAACTCGAATGACACCCACTTTTTCATTTTTGGAGTTCAGAACAAAGGGCTCTACAGATCCTTGAATTTTTTCTATCTCTTCAGATGTCAGAGCTCCATATTCTTTCAACAAATAAAGAGACGCCGCCTCGGCAGCCTGAACAGCACCATCTATAACCTTCAATGCAAATGTCAAACCTTGCTGAGGCATAAAGCCGATATAAACGCCATCCGCACCGGTTTTCACAAGGGCTCGACCTTCGCTGACACGATTTACACGACAAACGAATTCATTCATCCCCGAAACATATTCAGGGTGCTTTTGCATCGACTCGAAAACCTTCGAAAAATATTTTTGATGAGGGTTAGAAGTCTCATCACTTAACAAAAGACTCATGGCCATTGCCAATTTTTGCAATGAAACACCGTAAGTGGGAATACAACACCCATCAATAGCGTGCGGTGCCTTACTAAAATCAATTTCTGTGATTTCTGTTAAATACTTTCGCAAATGCATCTGAAAAGGATGTTCAAATTTTCCATACCCAACAGGATCCATCTTCAACTGTCGAGCTGCACTGATCATCCCTAAATGTTTTCCTGAACAGTTGTGAGTCAGAAGACTCGTATGCCCAGTAGCCGGCCCACAGTAGAGAATTTTCTCCTCTAGCCCCAGTTGATGGAGCCAGGCTTTGAGCACTTCCATTTGATGAGGCTCGGCTTTATGCGATGAGCACGCCAAAGCAATGTGCCTTTCATTGAGCCCTAAAGCCTCGTAGGCCCCTGTTTCAAGAAGTGGCAAGGCCTGCAAAGGCTTCATGCAAGATCGAGGCGTCACCACATAATCAGGAGTTCCCGCCGAGCCCACAACTTTTTTTTGTTTATCGATAACGACTGCAACGACTTGGTGAATGTTTTCAACCAAAGGGCCGCGAGTCACTTCCACATGAAGAGGACTTCTTGATTTCATTCATACATCTATCTCAGAAGAGAAAAAATCCGCCAATGCTGTCTTGGCAAATTCCGTGAGAACACGTCACCTCTGAGTCTTTTGTATAAACCCTTCTTGAATCAAAAAAGGCTCATACACTTCCTCGAGCGTGTCCTTCTCCTCACTAAGGGCTGCTGATAAGGTATCAATTCCCACAGGTCCCCCCGCATACTTTTCTTTAATTAAAGAAAGAATACGGCGATCCATGAGATCTAAACCATTAGTATCAACCCCCAACTGATCCAAAGCGTATCGAGCCAATTCACCTTGAATGACTCCATTCCCTTTGATCTCAGCATAGTCGCGTACGCGTTTGAGTAGCCGATTCGCAATACGTGGAGTACCACGAGAACGACG
>DAHVKR010000353.1 GCA_027320785.1 Bdellovibrionales bacterium | reverse complement strand
CGACCTGTAAGTCAGATGCAATTTTTTGAGCTCTTTCTGGAGAAGCATCAAAAACACCCACAAGCTGAGCATGAGGTGAAGCCTTATGTTTTTGAGCATGAAACTGCCCTAAATACCCAACCCCTAAAACAGCTGTTCGAAGTTTTTGACTCATAATTTGTTACCCTTCTGAGGATTCAAGAGCTTCGGCCTTCACCCCACGTGCGATTGCTATTCCTCTTTTAGAACTTCTGATAAAATGGATCAGATAATCAATATTAGGGCTCGGCGTGCACTCACTTTGAATACGAGCAATATGCTCGTCCATGGTGCCTTTTCCCATAATAACAATACGAATAGCTTTATGAATATTTTGAACTTCTTCTTTACTAAAACCCTTACGAAGCAATCCCACTTTATTGGTAGCACGAATCACAGCCCACTTACCCTCGGCTCTTGAAAAAGGTAAAATGTCTTTATTCACCACAGAACTACCCGCGACGAAGGCGTTCTTGCCTACTTTTGTAAATTGATTGAAAGCGCAAACTCCACCAATCACAACATTGTCTTGAATCTCACAATGACCACCCAGATGAGTATCATTGGCCATCACAACATTGTTACCAATTTTGCAATCATGTCCTATGTGAGTATAAGCCATAAAGTAGCAATTGTTTCCTACCTCTGTTTTACCATCACCTTTAGCAGTGGCGATATTCACCGTAGAAAATTCACGAAAAACATTGTTGCTACCAATAATCAGCTGAGTGGGTTCACCCTTATAGGAAATATCTTGAGGAGGTCCTCCAATTACAGCGCCGGGACTGATGTGATTATTTTCACCAATCTCAAGAACTCCCGATCGACAACCAACAGTGGCATGTCCCTCAATAAAAGTTCCTCTTCCGATTTTAACTTTCCCTTGAATTAAACAATAAGGCCCGATTTCCACATCGGGCCCGAGCTCCACGTCCGCAGACAATACGCTTGTGGGATGGATTTTAGCTGACATTTTAAAAACCTATTTTGCTTTTTCAAATGCTTTAACAACAGCGTCTGTAATATCCGTTGAAGGATCTGCATATAGAACACCCGCTGATTCTTCAATAACCATTGAGTAACCACCAGCTTTAGCTGTTTCAGCAATCACGTTTTTCATTTTTTCAAGAATAGGACGTGTTAAATCCTGCTCTTTCTTTTGAATTTCCATTTGATTCTTATTTAAAGTTTCTCGGTACTTCATCATCTGCTCTTGCAATTCAGCTTGCTTCTTTGCCAAAACTTCTTCCGACAAAACAGATTTTTTCTTCTCAAGATCATCGCTCATTTTTTTAAGATCTTTTTCTTTTTTCTCGAGTTCTGCTTTACGTTTTTTAAACTCAGCTTCTAACTCTTTTTTTGCTTTTTTACCTGTAGCTGTGGATTGAATCGCTTTTTGCATATTCACGACTGCCACTTTGTTACCTGATGATGTGTTAGCATAGGCCAAAGATCCAACTAAAGCAGATGCTAAAATTAACTTACCTAACATTTTATCTCTCCTTCATCGATCAGCCACCGGCTGCTTCGATTAAAATGGTGTTCCAATTGAAAATTCAAATACTGAAGCATCATGATACTCTGAATCACGCTTGATTGGGAACCCCCATTCAAAACGCAATGGGCCAAGAGGTGAGAACCAACGAACTCCAAAACCCCAGTCCGAGTAAAGATTGTCATTGGTCAAAGCATTTTCAGCTTCACCAATATCATAGAAAACAACACCAAACATATCGGCTTCTCGAATCAAAGGATAAAGAAGCTCGGTTTGGTACATCAATTGTTGAGTACCCCCGAAAACCCTCTGTGCCTGCAATTTGGCCTGTTCTGGAGACAAGTTGTAGGGAGAACCTTGATAGATGGCCTCTAGATTTTTTGATTCTTTTCTTAGCCCCACAGTCGCGTAGCGAAAGCCTCTCAAACTGTAGGGGCCACCCAAAATATAAAGCTCATTAAAGGGAACAGATTTGTCCTTTTCTGTCGGTTCAATGCGAGCATAGGAAAACGAGTTTCTCCAAACCACATCCCAGAAAAGATTCTTAAAGAACCGGTAATCAGCCCCCGCACGGTAGTACTTCTGACTACCCCCCAAAAGTCCCGCATTGGAATAAGAGAGTTTCGCATAAATACCCTTCGTGGTTCGCATACGATCATT
>DAHVKR010000352.1 GCA_027320785.1 Bdellovibrionales bacterium | reverse complement strand
GGAGCTAAACAGTTAGTGGTACAAGAAGCATTGGAGATGAATACATGTTTAGAAGGATCATAACTCTCGTGATTGATGCCATACACGGTTGTTAAATCCACGCCATCCGCGGGAGCTGAGATAAAAACTTTTTTAGCTCCTGCTGTAATATGCTTTTGATAATCTTCGCGCTTCTTCAAGGCTCCTGTACACTCCAAAACCACATCCACTCCCCATTTTTTCCAAGGGATTTCTTCAGGATTCCGAGTGGAGCTGTATGGGATCGCTTTACCATTCACAAGAAGTTCATTTTCATTGTAAGAAACGTCCGCATTCAAAATTCCATGGGAACTGTCGTACTTCAAAAGATGAGCTGCACCTTTGATTGAGTCTAGATTGTTGATTCCCACTATCTCAAGGTCCTGAAATCCAGCTCTAAAAAGAACTCGACCAATACGACCAAATCCATTAATACCCACGCGAACTTTTGCCATAAAAACTCCTAACCTTTATACCTTTGAAAAGAACGACTGATTTGTCTCATGAAGATGGAAAACTGGCAATGCTGTGAGCCTCTAAAAGCCAACTGACAAGGCGCTTCAATTGGGGCTGTTTAACTTGGACTCTCTCTCTAAAATAAGAGAAATTAAGAGCATGGGACTTGATTTCTCGCCCTCCAGTCTCTTGGCCGGATTTGTCTTTGGTGTCATTGGCATCGCGATCTTTAGAAAAGGCAAAAAAAACGCTGAGTTTGATCTTATTTTCATCGGGATTGCCCTGATGGTTTATCCTTACTTTACCCATAGTCCCTTGATGGACTGGGGAATTGGAGCCGCTTTGTGCGCTCTAGCTTACTACCGGCCTTTTTAAATTTATTCTTTGATTTTCGGCATCAGCTTAAAAGCATTTTTTGTCGTTTGTTCAGCCAATTGATCTAAGGATACATTTTTGAGATCCGCCACAACCTGAGCCGTATGAATCATAAATGCTGGTGTGTTCTTTTTCCCTCGATGAGGAATGGGCGCCAGAAAAGGGGCATCGGTCTCGACATGAATTCGATCTAAAGGAATAAACTGAACAGTTTTTCGAAGCTCATCCGCATTTTTAAAAGTCACCACTCCACTGATGGAAATATTAAAACCTAAATCCAAAGCTTTCTCTGCCAACCATTGAGTTCCTGTAAAGCAGTGAATGAGCCCTGTGACTTTGCCCTGATATTCTTTCAGAATCTCGACTGTATCTGCTTCTGCATCTCGCGTGTGAATTTCCACAGGTAAGCCGAGCTCCGATGCGAGCTGAAGCTGACGTCGAAAAGCTTCCTTTTGAGGCCCCTGCGGAGAATGTTCATAATAATAATCCAAACCAATTTCCCCGATGGCCACAACCTCTTTTTGAGGAGCGTGTTCACGGATATATTTTTCAGCCTCATCGGTATAAAGAACGCCTTCGTGAGGATGAACACCCAAAGTGCAATAAACAGTGGGATAGTATTTTTCAGCCAGCTGAAGAACGATCGGAAGATCATTCGGCTCTGTCCCAATGGTCATCATCTTTTGCACATTTTGCTCGCGCGCCAAACGAATCGCCTCTTCAGGCGAATGTTCCAGGCGATCTAAATGAGCATGCATATCAATCCAATAAGGAGAACTCATGAGGTCTTTATCTCATAGCTCGTGAGGCTTTGCAATCGGGGCCTTCCTGCCGCTACCAGCGTGTGAAACTGACTCGACCGAGAATTTGCTGAGCCAGTATATTCACTGCTAAACAAGCGACAAGGACAAGTAGAGCACAGGCAGTAAGTCCAACATCTGCCTGACCAATCATGGAATAACGAAGACCATTGATAAAATACAAAAGAGGATTGGCCATGGAGATTTTTTGCCAAAAAGGTTGAAGCTGACCAATGGGGATAAAGACTCCCCCTAAATAAGTCAGAGGTAAAATCACAAAAGTCGAAATGGCACTCAGTTGATCAAAAGTTTTCGCCCAAAAGGCTGTGATCAGTCCCAACTGCCCGAAAACAAGACCTGCCAGAAAAGTAAAGTAAAAGAGCCAAAGTGGATGCTGAGGCCAAAGAAACTCTGAATATTGCCTATAATAAAAAAACTCTCCTACACTCAATGTAATGAGGGCTACCATCATACCCCGAATAACGGAGGCTAAACTCATGGCCCAAATAATTTGAGAGCGACTGAGGGGC
>DAHVKR010000351.1 GCA_027320785.1 Bdellovibrionales bacterium | reverse complement strand
GTGTCGAGGATGGTTACGCCAGGCATTTTTTATTTTTTCATTTAGCTTCCAAGCTTCATCAAAACTTTCTGTTCTAAGGGGATTGGTGGTTTCATAATGGCCATCGCTGGCGGTGTCCAAATGTAAAACCCAGTGATATCGGTGAATTTCAGCCTCTTCTGACGTATGAAGTGACTGAAAAAAGGGAGTATTAACTAGTGTGGGCCAGTAGGCTAGACCATCAAGGGAGCCTCGGTCGCAAACCATGGTTTTTGTGTGTGATAAATCTTGTACAAGGCCTTCGAGCTCCCGCTGTAAATAGTAGATCGCTCTTTGTACATGAATCATGGTGGTATCATTTTGAGCACGAGGCAGGCCGCCCCTATACAAAAGGCTAGCTGCCTCTGGGACTGTTGTGACTTCCCTGCCAAGCTCTTTCTTAATAGCTTCGATCAGGGTTGTTTTGCCCCCCGAAGGGCCCCCTGTGATTACAATCTTATTTAAACTCATTCCGCGCTGTCCAAATTTTTATAAGTGTTATGGATAATTACTTTGAGATCATCACTTGAATCTAGTTCAATATAAAGTATTGGGAGAGTCAAATGTCTAAAGTGATCTTATCACTCTATCTAGGATTGGCACTTGGGTTTATGGGATCTACAGTGAAGGCTGAAGAACCCTTACTCATCGGCTTTATTTCTAATGAATCACAGGGTTTTTATGAGAATGTCGTCAAGCCTTATTGGAATCAAATCAACCAAGTATCTTCGGTGAATCTTGTTTCGTTAACACCTTTCAATGACAAAGGTGAGGTTGATTTAAAGCAGTTGGCTTTAAATATTGAGAATGCTCCTGCTTCTATGAGAACAATTTATGTTCACTGGAATGAAAAGTATGATCCTCGTCATGAAATATGGTTAGAGGCCCTCAGGAGAAAAGTTGATGGGGGCACACGCGTTGCTTTTTTTGCAGGGATGGCGAAACCAGGAACCATTACCTTTTCTTTGAGTGAGACTTTGGCGGCCCACGTGCCCAAAGCACTCATTTTGGGAGAGCTTGTGGGAAATGAGCGTCTTTCTCCTCAGCATTTTTATGGTCCTGAGTTATTTTCAGCCTTTAAGACAGACGCCGTCGCAGCGGGCTTGACGCCTCTTCACTTTGTCGACCTTTGGACAATCAAGAGTCAGAATCAAGATCTCGATGACTCTCTTTCTGAGCTTCGTCGGAAGAAAAGAAAAGCACGTCGGATGTGGCCAACTGTTGAATACTTTTTTGGTCGTTAAAAATTAGTTTCGAGCCACTTCGGCTTGAGCGACAAAATCATGACCAATCCAGCGCACAGGTTTTTCTGCTGTGAAAGAGTCATGAAACATTCCCCAACCGCAAGACTTGAAGACAACTTCACTCAGAAGACCGACCATCAATTGTTTATCTGAAAGGTGACAGTCTACGATTTGATTCGAGACCTTCAAAAGTTTTTCGAGTTGATATGAAGTGCTGTGTGAGGGCCAATTCTCGAAATGAATGGTTTTTTGGATCTCGGGATCTGTATAAAAATCATCAATCATTTTGTAAATCAGCTCGAGCATTTGAGGCTGCTTTAAAAGTTGCGTGGCCTCGTGAATCAAGCGATGGGTGCGACCATGATCAGGATACATTTTCTGAAAAATACGAATTAAAGCGTAGAGTGGAACTTCCACGCCTTGGAAAATGGAGCTAGAATTTGTCAGAATCTCTGGGCAGTTGTAAACGCAGCTTTTTATGCCTTTTTGAAACCATTTCTCAGAAACTTTTTCTAGTTCAATCTTGGCCCAACCTTGTAAATAAGGGGAGTAGCTTTGCCATTGAAGTTCAGTTTGAATCCAAATTTCAGTTCCATGGTATCCATAGGCCACATAGGAGACATGTCCACCAGACGTCTCAATCTTTTCTCGAATGTCTGAGGTTTCTTCAATCAGAATATCAAATGTTTTAGCTGTGACTTCATTGAAGTTTAGAGAGCAAACTTCTCCAATGGCAGAATTCCAAAACTCGGAGCTCGCCATGTAACGATCGCCTGTTCCTTTGAAAACACGGTTCATCAGAGGCATCACAATTTTCGTGCGAGGAACACCTCCTGCCATCAGATGAGCAAATATGATATGTGTTTTTTCATGAGGAACTATTTTCTCAAGCTCTTTGACGTATTGTTGAACGTTCTTTCGAAAACGAGCCTG
>DAHVKR010000350.1 GCA_027320785.1 Bdellovibrionales bacterium | reverse complement strand
CTTGGGACGAATGACTGCGGGCCGTCCCATAACCTGTCATGCTTTTCATGTCCAAAATGTACAGGGGCTTTTAAATATTGGCAAGCCAAGGGCTAGGTTCGATTTACAATGTATGGATACGATTTACTTCGAAAATGAGAGCCATTCAATTTCAGGATCTCTTTGAAACCAGGTCCTCTGTTTTTTAGCGAGCTGTCGGGTTGATATGACAATTTGCTCTTCCAACTGACCCCGAGGAATTTCTCCATTGATGTATTGAGCCACTTCCTTATAACCCACTGATCTCAAAGGTGCCCAGCCTTCAAAACCCCGCTTTAAAAGCTGATCTGTTTCCTCAATCAAACCCTCTTCCAACATTTTCTTTGTTCTTTGACGAATCCGATTCTCTAAATCAGAAGGACTCCACCGAATCCCCACCTTACGGATAGAACCATCCAAGCCCCGGGCCTGCTTTTTCTCTGCCGCCAATTGAGTGATGGTTTTAGATGGATTACTTCTCAAAATCTCCACAGCACGTATAATGCGATACTGGTCATGCAGGTGAAGCTTTTGAGCATACTCAGGATCTCGATTTTGAATCTCATCCATAAGCCTTTGAAGGCCCTCTTTGCTTCCCGCTTGTTTCTCAATCTCCAATTTAAGATCATTCGAGGCTTCTTCAATTTCATACAGCCCTTTTTCAAGAGCTAGAAAGTAAAAGCCCGTCCCCCCCACCACATAGATCGGTACAGAAGAAGGAATTTTCTTCACTTCACTCAAAAAAAGGTCTCGATAGTCTCCCGAGGTTATCTCTTGAGGGGGCGGTATAATATCAAATAAATAATGAGGAACTTTTTCTCGATCTTCTTTAGAAGGCTTGGCCGATCCAATATTCACATCTTGATAGAGTTGAATCGAATCGCAATTGAAAATTACACCCGAGTTTTGAGCGGCTTCTCGGAGTGCCCATTCTGACTTACCTGAAGCTGTCGACCCGACAACAAATATGAACTCTCGCATCTAGACTCGTCGACCAAAATCCTTTTCAAGTTGAGCAAAGCTCCACTCAAGGCTCACAGGTCGTCCATGCGGACAGAAACTAGAAAGAGGAAACTCATCCATTTGCTCTAGCAAGGATTTCATTTCTGGAATACTTAAAGCTTGTCCCGCTCGTACAACAGAGTGACAGGCCAATGTCGCACAAATATCGACAATTTTTTTGTCCAACTGAAAACTTCCACCCTGCTCCAAAATTTCATCCGCCATTTTTTCAAGCGTCGTCGCTAATGCCGCTTCTTTAATAAAGGCCGGAGCTGATTTCACCCCTATTGTGGAAGGTCCGAGTCTTTCAATCATCACGCCTAATTTCTCTAGTGATTCTGAAAAAAAGAGCAAACTTTCAACTTGGGCCGCTGTCCAATCTAAAGCTAAAGGAAAAAGAAACTCTTGTCTCTCGATCCTTCCACCTTTCCAAGCTCTCATGAGTCGTTCAAAAGCGACTCTTTCATGAGCAGCATGCTGATCAACTAATACAACTCGAGAGGCGTCTTGAGTTACGATATATGTAAGGCCCACTTGCCCCACCACTTGCAAGGAAGACCACACGCCAGAGGCTTTTGAAGGGATCTGCTTGTCCAAACGCTCTCTGACATTCGCTAACTCTTGAATAATGAGAGTCGGTACATCTTGTAAAGATTGTTTTTTCCACTCAAAATCTTTTTGGCGATAGCTTGTCGTCCGCAATGCAGAGTCTACAAACTGAAGACTCTCAGCCTCGGGAGCGTTCACAAAAGCACTGGAGTTTTGCTCATTCACAATTGAGCTTGCAGATGACTCGCCTAATGATCTCTTGAGCCATGGAGCTTTTTCAAGTTCAGCTCTCAACGTATGATGCACAAAACGAAAGGCTTGTGACGGATTCATAAATTTAACCTGAGATTTGGTGGGGTGAATATTCACATCCACTTGATCTTCCGGAGCCTTCAGCCTCACGACACAAATCGGATATTCACCATGCATCAAAAGACTGCGATAAGCATCTAAAACAGCCGCCTGAAGAGATCGATCTTGGACAGATCGATCTTGAACAAAGATCCAAATATTTTTGGCTGTTTTGCCAACACGATCCGGGCCTGCAAAGCAAATTTCAACTTCCCAGCCATCTGTCGTCTTATCCGTTGCACGATACAGAGGTGATATTTCAAGAATCTGTTCGGCTC
>DAHVKR010000034.1 GCA_027320785.1 Bdellovibrionales bacterium | reverse complement strand
CGCCTGATCGTTAACTCCGTAAGAAGCCCTCAACAAGCTGAGCTTGGACACTCCATGAGATCTGTCTGTTATAAATACTATGACTTGTCTCTTGAGTTTTGCGGAGCCATCGACTTTGACAATGCGGTGTGGCAGGCGCTTCGAAACCGCGAACCTGTCTTGATCGCACAGCCCTTCACTCCACTATCAGGTCAGTTTCTATCTCTCTGTAAACATATGATTGATCCTGAGGATCTAAGAGCCGTAGTATAATGTATATGACTCAGTCATCAAGCCAGTTACCAAAGCATAACTATTACGAAATTCTTGAGCTCCCAACAAACGCAGCTCAACATGAAGTTACAACTGCCTATGACCGCGCCAAACGTACCTACTCAGGAGAAAACCCTGCCATCTATACAGTCTTTACTGAAACAGAGGCTCGCGAGCTCCTAAGCTTGATCGAAGAAGCTTACTCTATTCTTGGGAATAAAACTCTTCGGTCTATCTATGACCAAAGACTTCTTTCAAGTACTTATTCTGTCGAGGATCTTTCTTATAGCTCCATTCTGGGGGCCAGTAAGCAGTATTTTCCCGAACCAAAGCAGCACTACCAAAAACCTCAGTATCAAAAAGATGAGTCTTTCGAAAGAGAAATCGAAGAGCAAAACGATTGGGATGGATCTTTTCTTAAGAAGGTGCGCGAATATAAGGGCCAATCCGTCGAGCGCGTAAGTGATAAAACAAAAATAAATCCTTTTTACATTCACGCCATAGAAAAAATGGATCATAAAAACCTACCGGCGGCTGTTTTTGTTCGTGGTTATATTCTTCAAATTGCAAAAGAACTAGGCCTCAACGATCGCCGCGTTGCTGATTCCTATATGTCTCTCTTTAAAAAGAATTCGTAATGGACTTCGACCTCATTCAGCTCATCGTCGCGGAAGAGCACCATGGGCTTCGATTAGATAAATTTCTTAGTCTCCACGAAAAAATTAGAACTCGTACTCGTGCTGAATTTTTAATTTCATCAGAGTATGTTCTCGTAAACGGTAAATCCCTAAAGCCCTCTTACTCTGTCAAATTAGAAGACGCTATCGTCATTAAGCTGCCTCTTGAAAAAACAAGAACTCTTGAGCCCGTGAACATTCCACTCGATGTTCTTTTTGAAGATCGAGACGTCATTGTCGTGAATAAACCTGCGGGGATGGTTGTTCACCCCTCCGCAGGACATGAAACCAACACTCTTGTGAATGCACTTCTTTTTCACACACGGGATTTATCAATGAGATTTCATGAGGAACGGCCCGGAATCGTGCATCGAATTGATAAGGAAACCAGCGGACTTTTGGTCGTTGCCAAAAATGATCTCGCACATGAAAAACTTATTCAGCAATTTCAATCTAGAACTGTTCATCGAATTTACAAAGCCGCAGCTTTTGGTGAATTTACTATGCCCTCAGGGCGAATTGAATCTCACCTGGGACGACATCCTTCAGATCGAAAAAAATTTGCTTCTGTCCCCAATGGAAAATGGTCTGCAACCAACTATAAAGTGCTCAAGTCTTCACACAACTTAAGTTACATTGAGCTTAAGCTTGAAACAGGCCGCACTCACCAGATACGAGTTCACATGAGTGAGAAGGGTCACCCCTTAGTCGGCGACACTCTTTACGGGTTCTCAAAAAAATTGAATTCTCTTCGGCCCGCATCGCTTCAAGACGACATTAAAAATTTAAAACGCTTTATGTTGCACGCTGAACAACTTGGATTTACTCATCCCTCGACTCAAAAATGGCTTCAGTTTGAAAAGGCTTGGCCTGCAGAAGACCTTCAGCATTTAGAGAATTGGGGGCTCCTGTGAGTTTTGTCGAAAACGAGATTGGCTTTGAGTTTCGCACAGCAAAGTTTCTTGTCTTTTTTGGTAAAAAAAATTCTTCTCGAGAAAATCTACAGGTAGCTTACCCACACCTTCACTTTAAAGGCCTTCATCAAGTTCATGGAAATGTTTTGCTCGAAACGAATTCTCAATCTCCAGAGGATCGTCAAGCCGACGCTCACTGGACAACAGATAAAAATGTTGCGCTTCTTTGCAAGACCGCAGACTGTATACCCGTTTTAGCGGTTGATACGAATAATCAACATGTTCTATCTGCTCACGCGGATGGAGGGGCGTTCAAAATCGTATCCTTCCTGAGGCTCTTCAATCTTTACACTTTAAGTGGAATGTATTTATTGGTCCTCACATTCTTCAGAAGTCATTCCATATTCAAAAGGACTGTTTGGACCTTCTCAAAACCAGCACGTCACTTTCTCCGCAAGATTGGTTTCACGATGGCCGAGCCGATTTAGATAAAATTCTTCTTTCACAGCTTTCTGAGACACCCTCATTTGTTGTGAGCGTTGAAAGTCTTTTGATTGATACTGTTACAGACTTTCGATTTCATTCTTATCGGCGCGATCAGAAAAACGCTGGCAGACAGAATAGCTTTATTGCTCTTCTTTAGTTGTGACTATTGAAATATATTAATCGTTTTAATAGATTTTTCGGGTACGTGATATTTTTGAGCTGCCAGATGAGTCGCAATTTTTTCGTTTTCCTTATCCCAAGGAACAATTGTGATAGCATCTGTTCTTGGGTCTGGATCATTGATAATATTAAATCCTCGTATTCGAGTGAGCGTATTGGGGTCTATGTTAAAAAGTGGCAACTTTTTCTCTAAGACTAACTCCTTTTTAATTTTGTCCATATATAAGAAGAGACTCGCAATAGCATATTGATGGTTCGCAGGAAGATTCACAATATACCCTGCCTTTGCCTCGTCTGTACCATCTATATGAACGTAAAACTGCCCTCCCTTTTCATTTAAAATAAGAAGTTCATGGGCAGTGATCGGCGTAATGAACCGATACTGCAAAAGTACAGGCGCCAAGACAACAGCATCCTGCTGATGATCTTTATAATCATCTGACAGATAGTGCGGAACTACCATCTTGTTTGTACAAGAAGACAGTAAACAAAGGCTGATTATAAGTTTCACTAATTTTTTTTTCATGGATTAAAAAATGGTGGCTTGAGACGGAATTGAACCGCCGACACAAGGATTTTCAGTCCTCTGCTCTACCAACTGAGCTACCAAGCCACAGGATCCTAAAAGATTGGACTGATTAAGTAACTTCACAGCCCTTCCAAGTCAACCTTTCACCTGATCTAAAGCTTGTTTGAGGTCACCTAAAATATCCTCGATGTCCTCGATTCCCACAGATAATCGAATCAAGGAATCATCAATTCCCAAAGCTTTGCGGGTTTCAGCCGGAACGCTAGCGTGCGTCATAATCGCCGGATGCTCGATAAGAGACTCAACCCCGCCCAAGCTCTCCGCCAAAGAGAATATTTTCACATTTTCAAGCAGGGTTCGTGCTGAAGAAAGACCTCCTTTAATGAAGAAAGTAATCATCCCCCCCATTCCCAACATTTGCTCTTGGGCCAAACCATGCTGAGGGTGGCTTTTGAGACCTGGATAAATAACTTTTTCTACCTTTGGGTGTTTTTCTAGAAACTCAGCCACAACTTGAGCATTAGAGGCGTGGGCCTTCATGCGAACGGGAAGGGTTTTAAGGCTTCGCAGGCACATAAAAGAATCAAAGGCCGCCTGAATACCACCCATCGAGTTGCTTAAAAAGGCTAATTTTTCAGCATATTCAGAGTTATTGGTCACAGCTGCCCCGCCGACCACATCTGAATGTCCACCAATGTATTTTGTAATGGAATGAACGACAATATCGGCCCCTAAGGTGAGGGGGCGCTGAAAATAGGGACTCATAAAAGTATTATCTACAACAACAATGACACCTTTTTCATGGGCCATCTCGCTGATTTTTCGAATATCCACAAGTTTCAGAGTCGGGTTCGTTGGTGTTTCTAACCATACAAGTTTTGTATTGGGTTTTAACGCTTTTTTAAAGTTTTCAGGCTCAGTCAGGTTAACATAGGAAAACTCAAACCCATCTTTTTTAAGAACTTTATCAAAAAGCCTGAAAGTGCCTCCATACATATCATCATTCGCGATGACGTGATCACCTTGCTGAATCATATGTAGAACAGTTGTCGTAGCCGCACATCCAGAAGCAAAAGCAAATCCGTATTGGCCCTCTTCAAGATTCGCAAGGCAGTTCTCAAAAGCCTTTCTCGTTGGATTATGAGTACGAGAATACTCCCATCCCTTGTGAACACCTGGAGAACTTTGAACATATGTCGATGTTAAATAAACAGGCGTCATAATTGCCCCAGTAGTAGGGTCTGGCGCCTGCCCTGCGTGAATGGCTCTTGTGGAAAATCCTGTTTTGCTTTTATCTAAACTCATTTGAAGCTCCAATTGTTCTCTTTATAAAGCTGCTCCGCAGGTACAATCCGTGCAAATTTGTCTTTTTCTTGTGGCGCAATCAGTTTGTTTTCAATCAACCAATCATCGTTGAAAGCTTTGCTGACATACGCGCGCCCACTATCTGGCAACATAATCAAGATGCGACTCGGTTTTTCTAGTTTTTCACTATATTTTATAGCTCCGACAATCGCCATAGCACTTGAAGGCCCCACACACAGCCCTTCTTCAGCCAAAAGTCTTTTTGTCATTCGGAAAGACTCTTCATCTGAAACTCTGACAAAATCATCCATATATTGAAAGTGAACGTTTTCGGGAAGCATATCCTCGCCCACTCCCTCAACTTTATATGAAGCTGGAGGATCAATAATTTTCCCATGATAGAAAAGGTCATATAAAATACTTCCAATAGGATCCGCACAAACAACTTTAATATCCTTGTTTTTTTCCTTCAAATAGCGCGCAACTCCCGAAATCGTTCCACCGGTACCCGCTCCCGCCACAAAAACATCTACTTCTCCGTTTGTTTGCTCCCAAATTTCGGGTCCTGTGGTTTCGTAGTGCCTCTTCGCATTGTCGGGGTTGTGATACTGATTCGTATAAAAATTATTGGGAGTTTCTCGCACAAGTCTGCGCGCGACTTCGTAATGACTTCGAGGGTCCTCTGGCTCTACGCCTGTTGGGGTAATTACAACTTGAGCTCCATATGCTTTTAAAAGCTCTTGTTTTTCGCGACTAATTTTATCTGGCATGACAAAGATACACTTATAACCCTTAACCGCAGCCACCAGAGCTAGACCTAAACCTGTATTGCCGGATGTGGCTTCGATAATTGTACCGCCGGGTTTGAGCTCGCCCCGCTTTTCAGCGCCTTCGATCAATGCCAACGCAATTCGATCTTTAACGCTGCCCCCTGGGTTGAAATATTCCACTTTAGCAAAAAATTGATGCTGAGTGTACCCCATTACCTTGTTGAGCTGAATAATAGGTGTGTTGCCAATAATTTCGAGAATATTGCTGTATATTTTTTTATTTTTCATAGAACCTCATGATTGTTTTATCGAGAGGTTACTGAGTAAACAACCTCAATTTTTCTAGAAGGACTGCATCAGCTGCAAAACAAATGGGCCCAGCATCAAAAATAAACACGCCGGGAAGAAAAAAAGGGCTAATGGCATCAGCAGCATATAGGGGACTCGCTGCGCATACTCTTCGAGGTCCATTTCAACTTTTTCTTGGACCTCCTCTTCCAACTGAGCGAGTTTTGTCAGAATCGCCTCTCCTTTCAACCCTCTCTCGAGAACTTTCAAAAGCATTCTTCGATAGGGTGACTGTTGTCCACTTACTACCCAATCAACATCTGCCCCCTGCTTGACGCCCACAAACCAACACTGCACAGCCTCGTGCCACACACCCGTTTCAGATTCTAAGTATTTTTTGATTCCCAAGTTTACACTATTGCCATTTTCAATTGATTTCTTCACTTGCCATATCAGTTTGAGACAGGGGTTTAAACTTTCCATTTAAAAGACCTCATCATGATTGTTGTTACAATAAGGCCTAGCAAAAAAAGAAGCCACGATATTGGAAAAAGAGCTTTCATTTGATTGAATGCCAAATTTCTGACGCCTAAAACATTAAGACCACCGAAAAGTAAACTCATCACTGTTATTTGTATTCGAGGTCCAGAGGTTGCGTTTTTTAGTTTTCGACGAAAATAAACCTCTTGTTGTACATATCGGCGTAGTATTTCGAGCTGTTCGATAACTCTATTCCTCGACTTTTCAACTTGAACAATCTCTCGAGCACATAAGTTAAACCATTTTGACTCTGTTGTGATTTCAATATCGACTTCAAAACCCCTCACAAGACCCAATAAAAAGCTTTTGAACCATGATTTTTCCTCTTCTGACAATGTCACAATGGATCTTCTGAGTGATTTTCCAGACTTCAAATCCAACAATATCAGGTCAAGAAGGGTCAATGTCTTCATCGGAACTTTGCTTTTTCTAATTATTTTGAGCACAAACTTGTAAAGCGTTAGCAAAATGAGCGCCAAAATTGTCACATACCACGAAAAAATGGGCTTCAATCCTACAAAATGAAACAAAACTGCTATCATCCATGCTGAAAAATAGCATTTGAATCGTAAATTGTTTGTCGATATCACGTTCATCACTTGTGATACGAACTCTGTCCGCATTCCAATTTCAATTCCGACTATCAAAATAATCCAACTCAAGATCATTCAAAAATCCTCCGATAATTAAAAAAGCAAGAAAAAGACCTAATTTTTTTTTGTTGACGTGACGATTCAAAATGTGAACACTTGAATTAAATAAGGTTGTGTAAGCTCAACAATAACAAACCATTGCACTTTAAATAGTGCACTCTTGAGGAGGAGCAAATGGCAAAGAAGAAAGCTACAAAGAAAAAGGCAGCTAAAAAAGCTACTAAGAAAAAAACTGCCAAAAAAGCTACTAAGAAAAAAGCTTCTAAAAAGCGATAGTTGCTTTAGTAGTTTCCGGATAACGGAAATTAAAAAGCCCCTGGATTTTCCAGGGGCTTTTGTTTTTCTGCCTTTTATTTTCTCTTAATAATGTTTTTTTCTAATTTTATTTAAAAATAATAAAGCGCCCCAACAGCACCTGTTGGCATTAGTTTTGTGTTTTGAGCACTTAATAAGCCGCCTAATTCAATGTAAAAAGAGCTTCCAGCCAAATCTCCTGATAGTTGATTGTACTGCATACCTAGTGAGCCCGTCACAAGGTCTAGGCCGAAATCATTTTTAGCTCTTTCTCGATCAGACAAAAAATTCTTAAGAAGTGCCGAGCGATTCACTTGTGCTGTGCTGCCGGTTTTCCACCAGTGCGCATATCCAAGCGTTGTATAAGGAGTAAAGTATTCGCCTTCGAACGATTGCTTCCATGCTATTGCAAACGTTTGATATCCAGGGCCTGAACCAAAACCTGCAATGGTGGAATTTACATCTTCTATATTGAGTTCAACAAAACCACCAAGCCCACCAAGAGCACCGCCCACGCTGACCCCAGCACCTAACTTTCTATCCTGACGAAGCTTGTAGTTAGATTGATAATCTGAAAAATCCGCTGAGTTTGTATTTTGTTGGTACTCAACTGGACTCCCTTGCTCTGATTGTGGCATTCCGTACTCACTCTGTTGCGCAAAAGCAACGGCCCCACAGCTTATCAACAAAAATAAAATCAATTTCATCTCGAACCCCTTCGTCTCTTGTTACAAAATTCGGGCCTTCACGCCCTCTTCTTGGAAGAACTTTTTAATCGCCGCCTTATCTAAAGGCTCAAGCCGCCAAATCAACTTATGTAGCAACTCGAACGTGTCTTCTGCCTTTTTTCCTCGCAACTGAGTCGTCAGATAGGCCACATTATCAGTGATCACCATCATATTATTAATCATACGCTCAATATCTTTATTTCTGCGAGTCTTATCTAGCAGCTGAAGCGTTTTATTGAAATTTGTCAGTAAGTGATCGATTTGACCTATTGTGCTGGTCACAGACCCTTCATTTTTTTCTATAATTTCTATAATTTTGCCAGCCAAGCCATAGCTTTGAGATATCAGTTGATCAATTCGTGGAGGATCTTCACCCCTAACAAACTGTCCAGGCGTCATCTCAGGCTCACCATCAGAGCCCGGTGATATCTCCAGGAATTTTTCTCCAATAACTCCTGCCAAGTTGATAAAGAACTGACTGTTTGAGCGAATGCTTTTCCACGCCTTTTTTTCTATTGAAACTGTCACCTCAAGCTTAACCTCTTCCCCCTTTTCTGTTTTATAATCAGGGCGAAACTCTATGCTATCAACCTTTCCAACCTTAATTCCCATTACGCGTACAGGAGATCCCACTTCAATGCCGCCAGCATAATTATACATAACATGAAGTTTGTAAGCGTTAGTAAAGGGGTTGTACAACCCCACCCAATAGCCAAAAAGAACAATAGCTATAACAGCCACGATGGTTAAAAGACCGACCTTTGTTTCAACTTTCATTCACACCCACCTAATAAAAATATGAAAATACATATGATAGTAAAAAATCAACGACTATGATCGCAACTGATGCGATGACTACGCTTTGCGTGGTGGCTCTTCCCACTCCATCGGCACCTGCTTCCGTTTTAAACCCATAGTAACAACTCACCAAAGGAATGATAGCACCAAAACATGCTGCTTTAATAAGCGAGAAACCAAAATCCTTGGGCCCTATAAACTGATTCATAATCTGCAGAAATTGTACCTGAGGCATTCCCAAAAACACCT
>DAHVKR010000349.1 GCA_027320785.1 Bdellovibrionales bacterium | reverse complement strand
AGGCTGATAAAGACCTGATTCTCATCCTCAGGAAGTTTGGCTCCCGTTTTATCATGACGAGTTGAAAAATAATGGAGCGATTTAACGCCTGCTCCTACCATAATACCCGCTAGTCGAATACCTACACCGGCCTCACCAAAATAGGCATTGGAATCAGAACTGGCAAATCGAACTCCGGGACCTCCAAATATTTTAAAGCCTAGTGTTCGACTGTCATTCAGCCATTCCTGTTGGAGACGAAGTGATGAGTCTAATCCGTAGATGGTATCGATCTCGTCACCTTGTCTTTGAAAGGCTGAGTTTCTCCAAATCAACCAATCTTGCATAAACCAGTTTAGCCCTAAGTTGATTTCTTGATAAGACTTACCATTTTGAGTACTTTGCGAGCCACTGACATCGTAGGTGAAGCGACTATCTGAACTTTGTGAGCTCGCCGCCCAAGTGAAAAAAGGAAGAATTAAAACTGTGATCAATATCAAAATCTGTTTCATAAATAAATTGAAACAGTCTTTTTATTGAAAGGCAAATTACAAAGCGATCTGAGCTTTTTTCAAAGAGGACAAGCCTTTGGCCGTGGCGGCCAAGCGAGCCAGATCGTGTATTTCATCCGCAGTTGCCCCTATTTTCTTAAGGGCGCTTTCATGGGCTGGAATACACATGGGGCAACCATTGATGATAGAAATAATGAGGGACATCGACTCAAAAACTTTTTTACTTGAAACATGCTTGGACAAAGACTGCATGCGAAGTCCCGCGCGCTGGTAATCATCTTTAACTTCAGGTGGTAAATAAGAGCGAAATTTGTAGTAGATATTATTCATTCCCATGATGCCCGCCATTTCGGCAGTTTCGCGCAGGGCTTCTGGAGAGAGCCCCATTTCTCGAAGACTGTGAGCTGACCATTTGATCATTTCATCATCTCCAATGGCAACGGCTGCCGCTAAGAGCGTCTGAAATCTTTCAACGGGTTCGAGCTGTCCTTCTTCAAGAAGTTTTTTGAAATTCAAAGAGAGATCTCGAAAAACAGTCGAAGTGAGACCCGCATAATGCTGTTCTAAAAAGGCATCTACTTTTTCTGGTATGTTCATAACTCTCTCCTTTTGAATAAAAGAGGGCCCCCATAAAGGGCTCTCCATTTATTTAGTAACTTTGAAAATTAACTTTTCGCTAAAAGCGAACGAAGCATCCAAGCTGTCTTCTCGTGAATTTGAATTCTTTGAGTGAGTAAATCCATTGTCGCTTCATCATTTCCCTTTTCAGCAATGGGAAAGATTTCACGAGCGGTGCGAGCAACGGCTTCATGACCATTCAATAATTGTTTGATCATTTCATGGGCATTGGGAACGTCTTCAGACTCTTCAATAGAAGTCATTTTTGAAAATTGCTTATAAGTGCCGGGAGCATAGTGTCCAAGGGCTCTAATTCTTTCAGCAATCAAATCCAGGGCATTCCACATTTCTGTATATTGCTCCATGAACATTAAGTGCAGTGTATTAAACATGGGGCCCTCAACATTCCAATGAAAATTATGCGTCTTTAGGTAAAGAGTGTAGCTATCAGCTAAAAGGCGTGAAAGCCCCTCTGTGATTTCTTTTCTTTCTTCTTTTCGTATACCAATATTGAGTTCCATATAAACCTCCAAAGTTGCGAGAGCTCGCAATGAGCTCTCGATTTCAGTGTTGATTAGCTTAAAGTTTTTTGACCTTTTTCCCAGTTGCAAGGACAAAGCTCATCTGTTTGAAGCGCATCCAAAGTTCTAAGAACCTCTTTCACGTTACGACCAACACTCAAGTCATTAACGGATGCCCAACGAATGATGCCATCTGGATCAACAATATAAGTGGCGCGAAGAGGGATCATTTCTTGTGGGTGTAAAACGCCCAATGCGCCCGTGAGTTCTTTTTTAACATCTGCGAGCATGGGAAAGCCTAGGTTTTTAAGATCTTCGTGATTATTTCTCCAAGCTAAATGCACGAACTGAGAATCACATGAAACACCGAAAACCTTTGTTTCGCGAGCTTGAAAATTTTTAAGCTCTTTATTAAATTCGGAAATTTCAGTTGGACAAACAAATGTAAAATCAAGCGGATAGAAAAAGAAAATTACGTATTTCTTTCCAACAAATTGATCCAGGGAGTAATCCTTTACGATGTCGTTGCCGTTTACAACGGCATTAGCCTTGAACGAAGGCGCTTTCTTAC
>DAHVKR010000348.1 GCA_027320785.1 Bdellovibrionales bacterium | reverse complement strand
AACCTCATCTTGCTCTTCTAAAGGGTATTCTAGGCAAAGTTGAGAAATAGCCCCTGCTGTACTTTGAAAAAACGCGATTTCATTGGGTTGGCATCCGACCAGCTCCGATAACTTCTTTCGTGAAAACGCCACGTCTTCCATGTAGTCAGCATCTGTGTAGAAGCCTTCCTCATAGAATCGATTCGCCCAATAAATAATTTTATCCCGTGCTGGAAGTGATATGGGAGCCAAACCCGCATTATTCATATGGATGAGTGCAGAATTGTGGCTAAATTGTTCTTTAAAGTGTTTCACTAAATCTAAATGGGTATCCAATTCCATATTAACGGCTCTACTGTAAAGTTATTCGATCTTCATCAATCCACATACCTTGAAGATCAGCAGCATGCTTTCCTAAAACGAGGTAGCTTTCACTTGAGTAGTAAGACCAGCGTTGTAGCCATTTTTCCAATGGCAATTGATCATTTAAAGAGAAAACTGTCACAGTCGCTTGATTAAGCCGAACATTCAAGAAGAGAGCATCTTGGCTGATGTCAAAAGTATGTCCTTCCAGATTTAGATGAGAGCCCTCTAGACTGATGTTCATATCCTGCATACGACTTCTAATTTTTTCATTTTTCCAGGCCTCTTGTAGCGAGACCATGTAGTGATCTTTGACCTGGTCATTCAGCGAGGACAAATCCTCCAACTGTACGACTTCCTGGTCTTTAAATTTTTTCTTTATTTCAAGTGTCCACTGATCATTGGAGGACATCAGCTTAAAGCTCTTCGCTGCAAACAACTCCGAAAAAGTTCGCGGTTTTTCAATATCACTCAGGTCTCGAAACAGTAGGAAATTCGGATCAATTGAATACGAGATCGGCTTTGATGAAAACTCAAAGTGCCCAGGCTGAAAAAGCTTACCATCGGAGCCCAGCTTCACTGTGACAGGTTGGAACGCTGATGAGGAGTCAAAGTAAAATTGAGTCTGCACAGTCTGCCCAGAGGCCTTAATCGATTTTTCCTGGTCAGGCTGCCAAGAAATGACTTTAGGCTTTTCTAGATGGGCTTTTAAAAAGCCCTGCTGAATAAGTCCCGTTGTATGAATCCAATTTTCTTTAAAAGAGCTCAAGTCTTGATGGGAAACTTCTTCCATCACAGAGAAAAAGTCATCATAACTGGCCGTTTGAAATTTATATCGATTATAAAAAAGGCGCAGAGCTTGTTTAAATTGCGTTTCACCAATTTGTTGCTCCAACATAATAAAAACCATTAGAGCTTTACCGTATCCTATGGCTTGCAGAGCGGGATCCTCACCTCTTGAAACAAATTTTGTGAGCGGTATTTCTTTACCGTTCTTCGCAAAATCCAAATAGGATGTAATAGTTTTCAGACGATAAATTCGCTTTTCACTATCAGAAAGAAGGCCATAGTCCGCTCCCATAACAGTCAGACCTTCACACCAGTTTCCTTTTTCATAATCAACGAAAACCCCATTCCCCCACCAAGAGTGAAGAAGCTCATGAGGAAGAGATGTGTTCAAAATAAAAGGATAGCGTAAAAGGTGCGTTCCAATCCACGTCATCTTGGGAAAAGCATAGCCCACTTCGTCAGGGCATTCGACAACAGAAAAATGATCATAGGGATAAGGCCCAATATCACTCTCATACTTCTTCATGTAGGATGAGAGATGGTCCAAAAGAGTTTTAGCCAAAGTGGCATCGTCCTCATAAAGGTAAACATGAAGGCGATGGTCGGGTGTCTCATATTTTTTAAATGCTCCCCAGACGAGAGCCAGAGAATCCTCGTTTTGACCTGTCGCCGAGTTGATCAGCTCATAACCAGGCTTCAAGTCTGAACTTACAGAAAAAATTTGGGGAATATTTTGAGATTGTAAAAGAGGATGCCATGCTTTTTCATCTGTTAGAAAAAGTTTTTCGTCGCCCTTAACATCAAAAGTATAATGGATAGTAGCCTGTTGCCGAGGCCCCACCCAGATTAAGTAAGATCCATCTTTTTGCTTTTCCAGCTGAAGATTTTCTACGGATAAAACATGGGCATCTGAAAAAAGAGTAAAAGATTGTGGTACCTTTTCATCATTTTGAATTTCAATATCCCACTTCAAAGCAGAGTCCAACTGAGTTATGCGCAAAGACTGACGAACCTGAGCTCCCGCCGCACAAGCCCCTAAAAGAACAGCGAAAAATAAATTTTTAAAACTCATTTTGAC
>DAHVKR010000347.1 GCA_027320785.1 Bdellovibrionales bacterium | reverse complement strand
ATCAACATTCACCACGGCCTTTTGCCACAACAAAGAGGGTTGATGTGTGATTTCTGGGCTCATCTTGAAGGAGAAGACTTTGGTTTTTCAGTTCATCAAATGACCTCTAAAATTGATGATGGCCCTATTCTTCATGTTCAAAAGGTCGAGACGTCGAAAACAAACTATTTGGAGAGTATTTTGCGCGCTTCTGAAATAGAGAAGGAAGTTTGTGATCGATTGCTAGATCAAATTTCGATCGATGATAAAATCACACCGCTTCAGCTTAATATTCAAAATATTAAATATAGAAAAAACCCATCTTTAACGGATGGATATCGATTACAACTTAAAGGAGTTAAAATATGACACGAGTCATTTTACTTCACGGAAATCCAGGACATCCATCTGATTGGGAAGAACTGTCTTCTTTTCTTTCTCCACAAGCAGAGTTGATCGTGGCTGATAGCTATGGTGATAAGTGGATTCAGGATATTCTAACGTCAGATGGTAAAGTGCTCGTCGTGGCTCACTCTTGGGGTTGCTATCGGCTGCTTAGCCAGGCAGATAAGATCGCTCATAAAATTGAGAGAGTTTTTCTTATTAATCCTTATTTACAGTCAGAAAGTGATTTATCGAGTGTGGCGGAGACTGTTTTAAATTTGCCTGTATTAGGTCAAATGATACTTAAATCTAACCATGCGAAGTCTTTCGAAGAATTCTTTCATAAAATGATTCACCCTCAAAAGGAACAGGATTTAAAAGCCTACACAAAGAAAAAGGAACTATTGTCCCAGCCTGAGAGTTGGGAAAAGGCTATTCTGGGAAAGAAAATGCAAAAGCAAAATCCTCTACAAAAAGCGCAAAAACAAGTTTTAGGATACGCTTACTTTGGCCATCAAGATCAGTCTCAAAATAATAGTCTTCAAGAAGATATCCTGAGCTCGCAAATTTACATTCAAAAAAGAGAATTTAAAGAAGGTGGACATGGTCTTCTTTGGTCGCATGCAAAGGAAATTGCTGAAGAGATTAACTCATTTATCAATCGCATCGGATACAACACTGGAGAAAGTACAAAAAATAATGTGATTTCATTTATTGAGAAACACGTAAAAGAACATGCGGATAAAGTCGCTCTACGCTGGGCGAATCCGCAAAGCTTAAAAGTTTGGTCTGGAAATCATACTGATAAAATAGAGCATCAACAAATTACATTTCGAGAGTTGGACGAAAGAATCGCAAGATTTGCACAGGGTCTGCTGGACATTGGGATTCAAAAAGGTGATCGCGTTATTATTTTTCTTCCTATGAGCGTCGATATGTATATTTCCATGTTTGCGGTGCAAAGAATTGGCGCCATCGCCGTTTTTCTGGATTCATGGGCTCGAAGTCATCATTTAGGAGCCAGTGCGGAATGTGTGCAACCTAAGGCCATGATTAGTTTTGATATGGCATTCAAGTTGGTAAATCAAGTGCCTGAGTTTGAAAAAATGCCTATTCGTATTATGTATGGGCAAGGAGAAGGTGGGACTCATCAGTATCAAAATCTATTCGCTTCGAAACGTTCACATATCGAAACGGTGGAAAGTGAATTTACAGCTCTTATTACATTCACAACGGGAAGTACTGGAAAGCCCAAAGGAGCTAACCGCACTCATCGATTTTTGGTGGCGCAACATTATGCTCTAACTCATGTTATTCCTTACACCACTCATGATCTCGATACGCCGGCCTTTCCGATTTTCTCTTTAAATTCGCTTGCAACGGGCGTGACGACTCTATTGCCGGCTATTAATTTGGCTCAGCCAGCGGCGACGGATTCGGCCCTACTAACCAATCAAATTATAAATGAAAAAGTAACGTGTACGACGCTATCGCCATCTATGTTAGTGGGCGTGGCTAGTTATTGTGATGAGCATAATCTAAAATTATCAGGACTCAGACGAGTTGTAACGGGTGGAGCTCCTATTAGTAAAGATGATGTTCGAGCTTTTTACAAAATCGCACCTCAAGTTGAGTTGTGGATTCTATATGGTTCTACAGAAGCAGAGCCGATGGCTCATATTGAAGGCCGTCAGATGCTGGCCGCTGAGGAAATTCAAGATTCTGAACTTGTTGAGAATGGCGTGAATGTCGGAGAGATCTCGGAAGATATTCAGTCAAAATTTATTAAAATTGTGCAAGGCCCTGTTCAGTTGGGCACAAAAGGTTGGTCTGAATTTGAAGTGGCAC
>DAHVKR010000346.1 GCA_027320785.1 Bdellovibrionales bacterium | reverse complement strand
GAAAAGGATCTTGTTGAATAAGAGCAAAGCGACGACGTAAATCCAATTTGGAAATATGAATTATGGACTCGCCATCAATTTGAATATTCCCAGAGGTTACATCGTAGAAGCGTAAAAGAAGAGAAATAAAAGTCGTTTTCCCAGAGCCTGTGCGGCCCGCAAGAGCTAGGCTTGTTCCCGGTTTAATTTCGAGATTGATGTTTTTTAAAACAAGAGACAGCTCGGGTCGATATTTGAAATTTACATTTTGAAAGAGAATATGGCCTTTGAAGGTTTTTTGAGATTCTGCCATTTCATCGAAATGCTCTTCTTCTTGTGCAAAAAGCGTTTTCATACGATCTGCACTGGTCAGTGAATTTTGGAATTGTTGATATTTTTCTAGAATTTCTCTTAGAGGATGGATGATATCTTGAGCATTTAGAATGAAGGCGATTAGGGCAGATAAAGCGAGTTCACCCTTCAGGGCCGCAGATCCTGCTAGATAGAGAGAACTAATAACAATCGAGGCGTTCAGCATATTCATGGTAGGAACCATAAGAGAATAAGCTTTGATAGATCTCATGCTCAGCTTCCAATAATCCTGAGAAAGCTTAAGCAAATGCTTCTGTGAGGACTTTTGCTGATTCATGATTTGAATCACTTTAATTCCATTAAAGCTTTCCGCCAAAAATCCATTTATTTCAGAGAGCTTTTTTTTCTGATCAGAAAGAATAATTTTGATCTTTTCAGTTATATAATACGCCAAATAGGTAAAAGCGGGAGCCAGGATCAGAGAGTACAGAGTTAATTTGGGTGAAATGACAAACATGGATATAAACACAGAAAGTAGAATAACGGTTTGAACAAAGGCTGTTACGATTCCATCTGTAAAAAGCTCTGCAAGTGTGTTGGGGTCATTTGTAAGGCGAGTCAGGATACGGCCCGTTGAATTTTGATTAAAAAACTCAACGGGAAGTTTTTGGACATGGCGAAGAAGATCAACGCGGACTTCGTGAATGATACGATTTCCTAAAAAGCTAAAAAGACTGAACTGACTAAATTCAAATAAAGTTCGAGTGAGTTCAATTCCTAAATAAATGAAAGCAGCCAAACTTAGAAACGCAGCATCGTGCTGGCGAAAGCCGCGCTCTGCCACTTGGCCAATTAAGAAGGGTACGGCCCGTGAAAGAGCAGCAAGAACGATCACTAAGAATACGAGAAGGGCTGAAAGGCCTTTATGTTGCGCTAAGTACGGCTTCATAAATCTGAAAAGGTCACCGTAGCTCATCTGAACTTTTTGATTATCTTCTCTTTCTTGATCGAGCTTCATGTGAGATGCCCCTCTTTTTGAATTTTCAAGAAAGTATTCAGTGTGGAGCTTTGTTGGTAAGCTTGCTCCCAAGGCCCAAAGTATTCCATTTCACCCTGACGCAAAATGAGAACAAGATCTGTATTTTCGACTGTTGAAAGTCGGTGGGCGATAATTAGATAGGTCATTTCAGAGGAGGCAAAAAGCCCCTCACTAATTTTTTTTTCGGTATCTACATCAACGGCTGACAAGACATCGTCCAAAATCATAACTTGAGGCTCTGAGGCATAGGCTCGTGCCAAAGTCAGACGTTGCTTTTGCCCGCCAGAGAGATTAACTCCCTTTTCTCCTAATAAAGATTTTTCTTTTTCTGGTAGCTTTCGAACTTCTTCGGCAATTTGAAACTTATTGAGCTCGCTCCAAAGCCGTCGATCGAGCTTTTCAAATTCTTCATCCTGCTGGTTTTCAAGAATCTGTCCCATCAAAACGTTTTCCACAACAGTACGGCCAAAAAGAAAGGGCTCTTGAGGCACGAGCTGAATAACCTTTCGAAGAGATTTCAGTGTGTAACTTGTATGAGGGTGTCCGTTGATGAGGATTTGCCCTTCCTTTAGAGGGAAGAGGCGTAAAATCAGACTGATTAGGGTACTTTTCCCAGCTCCGATGGGGCCGAGAATGGAAAGCTTTTTCCCGTGAGAGACTTTAAAACTAATATTTTTCAAAGCATCTTGGGGGCTACCATCATAACGAAAGCTGACATTTTGAAACTCAAGAGTTTTGAATTCCTTCAGCTCGAGCTTTCCTTCGTCTGGAGTATCGGTTTTTTCTTGCAGAACATTTTTAACACGTTTGAAGCTTGCCTGGCCTTTTTGCCAATAGGAAAGTCCGAGGCCGAATGCGGTCATGGGCCAAACCATTTTCATTAT
>DAHVKR010000345.1 GCA_027320785.1 Bdellovibrionales bacterium | reverse complement strand
TGATTAACGGCCAATCGAAGACCTTGAAAGAAAAGTGTTGCAGGGTGAAAACCCTTACGTCTCCAACCCTCAACTCTTTCAATCAAACCGGCCAGTTGCTTCGTTGTTGTAAAAGGAGTTGTTTTTCGATCATGCACAAGGGCTCGAACAACTCGAAACGGACTTCGAACTTCTCCATATTCTTGAAATATTCGAATGAGTTCTTGTTCAGGAGCTTCATTCACTATCATTTCCGCCGTCACCTCTTGAGTTGCATTCATGCGCATATCCAAAGGACCTTCATGATAAAAACTAAAACCACGAGTAGGCTCATCCAATTGCGGTGAACTTACTCCAAGATCCAGTAACATCATATCAAACAAGCCCCATTTTTCCGAAGAAAACTGTGAAAAATTTGCATGCTGGACCAGGAGATCTCCGGCCTCGACTTCTGTCTTGAATATTGAATGGGCGTGCTCAAGTGCTGCTAAATCTTGATCAAAAACCACAGCCTTCAAATTTGGAAATTGATCTTTGATGAGCGAATAATGCCCCCCTCTGCCGAATGTACCATCAAAATATCGCAGCTCATGCGAATCACGACTTTCCACAAAAGGGGTAAAGGCCTGAAGGACTTCTTCCGCCATAACAGGAATATGTTTCAATTTAGATGAGGAGGTCTCGTGCCTATCAGACATATTGGGGGCTCACCATAAGGATATTTTCGTTGAGCGTCAATGGTGAATAGGTTAGCCTAAAAGGGATGCTGACGAATTGTCCGAAGTGTGGCTTTAGCCAGCCTAATGATCAATACTGCGCCCGCTGTGGTGTGGATATGAAGGCTTACAAGCCACCTGAAAAATCCATGCTGCAAAAGCTGGCTGAAAATCTTTTTGTTCAGCTGACGCTTGTTATTTTTGTTGGCCTCATTGCCATTCTCGTGATCACTCGAAATCAAAAACAGTCTTTTTGGACTCGTGTTCACTTTCTTCGAGGACCCACTGTTCAGATTTCTCAATCAGATGAGGTGAACCAATTTTCTACAGGTGCAGAGCCAACAGAGCAAGCTTCTTCGCAACAACCTCCGGCGGCCTCCAATCAACCTCTCGCCACACGCTCTGCTGTAGTCAAAGCAAAGACAGCCTCTACAACTCAAACCAAAATTTACTACTTAGAAATTCCTAATAAAGTTCTTCGAAAGTGGCTCGAAGAAGGCGCGCTGACTCGTGTTGAAACCTCTGAGGGCGTCACCATTGGCTACATCCCTCAATTGAAAGCTTTGATGGATAAATACCAATCTGAAATCAAAGTTTTAAGTGAAGAAGATTTTTCCTACAGCTTAAACCATCTCTACACCGCCAAATACGAATTACCAACCGAGACAAAACCTGCATCACCGACTCAGCCCACAAGCCTACCCGAGAGAAGTTTAGCTTCTCAGACAGCTCCAACACAGAATTCACAACAAACGGCACAGGCCACTCAACAATCTCCAGCTCCCTTTCGCGGATTTATCACCTATGCCACACTGGATGATGACCGTCATGATAGCCTGACAGGCCAACTCGAAGTTAGCACAGGACCACAAGTTTCTTTTCCAGCTCAATTTGAAATGACTCCTGATCAGGCTTTTTTCATCTCAGGTTTTGATCGAAATCGTCGAGGACGACAACCTGCCAATCGTGAGGCCCCCAGCGAAACAGTTGTAGTTTTAAAGATCGACAAATAGCTCTGAAAGAGGTATCTCCCCTCTAAATCAGGAGAGACCTTCACGTGTTTCAAAAACATCATTACGGTTCACAAGTTCATTTGCTCGACAGCCCTTTTCTCAATGGGGTATTAGCAAAACTCTGCTCACCTCAAACATTTCAGCCCGAGATCAACCGACTTGTTCACTTGCTTTACACACACCTCATTTCCACCGTGATTGATCAAGAACTACACCATGAAACGATAGAGCTCGAAACACGAATGACTGAACATCACCCCGATATTCTGTTGAAAACACGCCGCCCCTCTTTGGATCAAAAAGTGGTCTGCGTTAATTTAGCCCGAGCTGGGACTTATCCCTCTCACGTTTGCTATGATTTTTTGCACGAGGCGATTCCTCACCAAAATTTACGCCAAGACCATATCTTTGCTTCTCGTCTGACAAACGAAGGCATGCAGGTTACGGGCACTCAGTTTGGTGGCTCTAAAATTGGCGGTGGCGTTGAAAATTCCTATGTCGTATTCCCAGA
>DAHVKR010000344.1 GCA_027320785.1 Bdellovibrionales bacterium | reverse complement strand
ATCAGCTCCCGAAAAGCCTGGAGTTCCTCGCGCAATCTTCGACACTTCCACATCCGGTCCCACAGGGGTTTTACGAATATGAACAGCCAAAATCTGCTCACGACCTTTAAGATCTGGCTTATTCACAACAACACGTCGGTCAAAACGACCTGGTCTTAAAAGAGCTGGATCTAGAACATCAGGTCTGTTTGTGGCCGCCACAATGATCACGCCCTCTGTGGACTCGAATCCGTCCATTTCAACCAATAATTGATTCAGAGTTTGCTCACGCTCATCATGACCACCGCCCATACCGGCTCCACGATGGCGTCCAACAGCATCAATCTCATCAATAAAAATCAAGCAAGGTGCATTCTTTTTACCTTGTTCAAATAAATCACGAACACGACTGGCTCCCACACCCACGAACATCTCAACGAAGTCGGACCCCGAAATAGTGAAGAAAGGTACGCCAGCCTCTCCTGCCACCGCACGAGCTAAAAGTGTCTTACCTGTTCCAGGCGAACCGACCAAAAGAACACCCTTTGGAATTCGTCCACCTAATCGAGTGAATTTTTTAGGATCTTTTAGGAAGGCGACGATTTCTTGAAGCTCTTCTTTGGCTTCATCTACGCCGGCTACCTCTTTAAACGTCACTCTGTTTTTGTGCTCCGTTAGAAGGCGCGCGCGGGACTTTCCAAAGCTCATAGCTTTGCCGCCCCCCACTTGGATTTGGCGCATGATAAAAAGAAACAATCCCACAATTAACAGTAGGGGTAGCCAATTTGTCAGGAAAGCAGTCAAGAAACTATTACTCTCTTCACGCTCGTAATTAGGGATGACACCCTTTGCGATGAGCTGGTTGTAAACAGCGTCTCCAGCATTTCCAACAAAACTAAATTGTTTACCACCGTATTTCTTTTCGAATTCAGGTTTGATCTGACCGACAAATTTACCACTATCCAAATAAATGGTCAGCGAGCCTGGTTCGATCTCGTTCGAATTAACAGCTGTCATGAATTTATCAAAATTAAAATTCTGAATATATTTCTGTTGCTTCGTTTGATAGGCTTGGATCAGAAAAATTCCCATTACGAACAACAAAAACCAGAAAGCTAATACTTTTTGTCCAGACTTCATACTCTTCCTTCCAGGAACACGAAGACCACCCTTTAGGATGAGCCTCATGCCCATTTATCTATTGTAGGGCTTTCAAAGAATGTAAACCAGTGAAACCTACAGAGGTCGCACTAAAATTTGCTGTGCGTTAACAGTCCAGATTGCGCCTGCAATTGTAAAGTTGTGTCGTCCTTGAGGATTGTCCAGTCTTTTTTGTATCTCTTTGAGCTGGCCGAGAGAAAAATCTTTCAAATTTTGACTTTTTAGCAACAAAGCCAGGGTCTGCAGCTGCCGCGAAGGACTCAGTGCGAGGTATTCCTGACGAAGGCACTGCCCCAGCTCCAAAGTGGGCATTTTACCTCGAAAGGCTTTTTCTCCTGCTGAAGAGAGGTTTTCAAGACTTTCCGCGAGACGATATGTGGAGCCAGGAACTTTTTTTTCAAGAGCCGGTAGCCACTGATGACGAATCCAATTTCTCAAATAACGAGGATTTTGATTAGAAGGGTCCTCCACCCATTTCCATGAATTTTCTTCGAGAAAAGAACGAAGATCTTGAGACTGCCAATCCAAAAAAGGCCGCCAAACGGGCTGATTCCAAACCTTCATTGCTCGGAGGCCCTGAGGTCCCGTTCCTCGAATCAACCGCATCAAGCGCGTTTCCAAAAGATCCTGCTGATGATGAGCCATCACCACAACTCCTTCGGGGTGAAGATGGCACCAGCTTTTAAGATGTTCATTTCGAAATTTTCGAAAATCATTTTCGCTTCGAAGAGGTCGATCCGCCTGTACACCCCAAAAAGGAATTTGAAAATCCTCACAGAGCTTTTTGACAAAAGCCCGGGACTGATCCCGGAAATCTTGATTCTCTCCCTCTCCATGATGAGCGTGGAAAACCTGCAAAGAAATCGGAAGTTCACGCAATAAATGAAAAAGAGCCACCGAATCGGCCCCTCCCGAAACGCAAACAAGGAATGAGGACTTTCGCCGAGTCGCCGGTAGGCTTTTCTGCAAACTACGCCAAAGTCGATGATGCTCCGAGGACCATTTTCTTGTCTTTTGCAAACTTACCCCTGACCAATTACTTTCCAATAAATAAAGTCATGAAGGCCCTCTACCCCCATTTCACGGCCCACTCCT
>DAHVKR010000343.1 GCA_027320785.1 Bdellovibrionales bacterium | reverse complement strand
ATGAAAACTACGGCGAAGGTTCTTCTCGTGAGCACGCTGCTATGAGTCCTCGCTTCTTGGGTGGTTCAGCCGTTATTGCTAAGTCTTTTGCTCGTATTCATGAAACAAATTTGAAGAAGCAAGGTATGTTAGCATTACAATTCGCAAACCCTGCTGATTACGACAAAATTCGTGAAGATGATCATGTGGATCTTGTGGATCTGAAATTATTGGCTCCGGGTAAGCCTGTGAAAATGATTTTGAAGCACAAGGATGGTTCAAAAGAAGAAGTTTCTTTGAAGCATACCTATAATGATGAACAAATTAAGTGGTTCCGAGCCGGAAGCGCTTTGAATTTGATTCGCGGTTTATAAGATCATTATTTTTCTTTTACTTTAAAATAAACACGGGTTTTAAACCCGTGTTTTATTTTTTCGTAGATCTCAAGAGACGGAGCATTCTCATCCAGTGGAATATTTCTCTGATAAGATTCTTTTCGGATTGCACTATACACTTTAAAGGCTGTGAGCCAAGGAGCTCCCTCGAATGTTCCCTCGAGGGCTGTGTAAGGTGTCAGAGTCTCAGACTGGATCTTTGAGTCTTGTGGTAGCGACGGTGTCGTGGAGTTGACGATACAGCCAATATCGGCGCGATTGCGAGCGGGCTCAACTTCGTTGGGGTTATCGTAGTAGCGACCAAAGGTGAGATCACATTTGATTTTATCCTGAGCAAGAGCATTTTCAACTTCTGTAAAAACAGGTCCGACATTTTGATAGGGGCCGGTATATTTTTTATAAAGAAGATGAAGTTGCGGGACTTGGGCCTTCTCAATTGTGACGGGTTTTAAGAGACCCACATTCCAAATTACATAAAAAATAATCAGGCCCACGATTCCGAGTGAAATAAAAAGAACTTGGTAGGATTTCATGTCACAGCCACCTTTTAAGCTTCAAGCCACTTGATAGAACATCCCATGGAAGAGATTTGTTCTGATTGAACTTTATTTTGAGTTTTGAGTTCCATGGCTGCTTCATAAAGATCTCGACGAGTGACCTGTGAGGGGTCCTTCCAAGAATCATCCAGACGTCCACGGTAGGCGAGCTTTAAGTCTTTATCGAAAACAAAAAAATCAGGTGTGCAAACAGCGCCAAAATCTTTGGCGACAGATTGTTTTTCGTCATGCAAGTAAGTGAAGGAGTAATTTTTTTCGAAATACCGCTTCTTTAAGTTTTCAAAAGAATCTTCTGGATAATTTTGAGAATCGTTAGAGCAAATGGCCACCACAGGAATGTTTTGCTCTTGAAGATCATGGCCCAATTGAATCAGTCGATCTTCAATAGCTTTGACGTAAGGACAGTGGTTGCAAATAAACATGATTACAAGAGGTTGCCCCTTTTTAAAATTTTGAAGGCTATAGGTTTTACCATCCACAGAGGGAAGTGTGAAATCAGGGCAAGGCATTCCAAGGTTTCCAGTGGGGGTATGGGTAAGAGCCATCTTGATTCCTTTCGTAATTTAGAGATCTGACCAGTGGGTTACAAAGGATCCTGTTTGCAAACTTCCATCCGGCTGAACCGCTGTGTAGGGTTGCTCAAGGAGAGGCCATTTGTTTAAAGCTTCTAGAAGCTCTTCTGTTTCCCAGGAATTGAGTTGAGAGGAAACTTGATCGCAGGCACCCTGGAGACCTTTGTAAACCTCATCTAAAAAAACATCCCAATTAGAAAAAATAAGTTCTTCATCAATGCTCGGGTAGAGAGAGCTGGCGATTTCCAGCGCAGGACTCGATTGGACATTGATTCCCAACCCTACAAGCAATCGAATATGAGGTCCTTGTTCGATGGCCTCAAGCAATAGACCTCCGACTTTTTTATCCTGCAAATAAAGATCATTGGGGGCCTTTAAGGAAAAAGCCGCCTCGGGCCATACTTTTGTGACAGCCTTGTAAAGGGCTAGTCCCATACGTGCACTGGTGATGGGCTGGGGCGGGCGAGTGACTCGAAAAGACCATGTTGAAAGGAGACTTGTTCCAGGTTCTCCATTGATCCAGGTATTAGTGCCACGTCCACGACCAGCTGTTTGGGTGTCGGCGACAACTAAGTGTAGAGCATGATGGTTTTCCAGAGGGTCATTCATCAAGCTTTTTGCGTAATTGGAAGTGCTATCAACAGAGGGGAAAAACTCCACTGGAATTTGGCGTTTAAGGCTCCATTCGTGAGTGATGAGTCCCATACTTTTCATGAGTTCCCCCAATCAAATTGCAAAGAAACATCTG
>DAHVKR010000342.1 GCA_027320785.1 Bdellovibrionales bacterium | reverse complement strand
GTGGGTTGGACTCAAAGGAATGAAAAAGCTTGCAGAGATAGGAACGGGTCACTCTTTTTGGGCGGGTAGTTTTTCAGACTTGGGGGTATGGAATCGCGAAGACCTCTGTCACACCTCCTTAAAAGATCGCCACTGGGTGATGGCGCCTCCAGGCACACTCGCTTACCCCATTGGAGTCACCACAATCGAATGGTGTGGCCATAGAACACTTACACTCAAAATACACCCTGGAATTTGTGATGAGTCTCCACAAGAAGTGGCACAAAAAATTTTATCGGAATTTAAAAAACTTACGTTAGGTTAATTCATCAATAGGTCCAACGAAATCCCAAAGAGATCTGCTGGTCTGCTACAATCCGAAACTCATTGGATTTACTTCCTGTGAATTGAATAAATTCTGCAGAGAGAACCGTGCTATCATTCCAGTTATTTTCAACATCCAGCTGCAAAGCACCGGTATTCATGACAAGACTTGATAACCAGCGCGCACTGATAGTTGTATTTTGTGACGAGCCCAAATCTGGTATTCGAATAGACGAATACGAATAGACCTGAGTTCGAAATTCCAAGCCTGGCGACTTAAAGCGATCCGCATTAGTCAAAATATTTGGTGAAAGCGTCAACGCTGACTGCTTGGCCAATCTCCACTCATTTTCGCTATATCCCATTTGATTATAAACGAACTCTTGTCTGAAATCGACTCGTCTTTCCCAGCGAAATCCCGCAACAGCGAGGGTATAAATATTTTGATTATCTGATTTCACAAGATCATAGAACCCTAAACCATTTTTTTGCGGCACGTAGTTCGTGCGGCCTTTCTGATGTTTAGCATCTATGTAGAACGAATAGCCTTCAGCCGGAGACCAATTAAAATATTCGCCCCAGTAACCTCGCTCCTCTTCGCCTTGACCTCCGATGAGTGCAACAGAGTTTGCTGGGTTATCAAATTGATATTCCACTTTAATGGCAGATTTTGGTTTAAACTCTTCGTCGGCCATCCAGACTTTTGTTTTATTATGAATGGGCTCGTACAAAGCGACCACAGACCACTTTGCTGAGTTGGGATCGGGAGTCCAATTCATTCGTGCTAAAACATGCCCCTTTTCTTTGTAGAAAAAGCTCCTTTGATCGTTTTGAAAGTGGAAGAACACATTAGACGGAGAAAATATCTCAGCGGGTCCCCATTGATAATTTTGCAATCCCATTGTTGTTGAGATAGCATCGCTCCAGCCAGAGGAAAAAAAAGCATCCGTTAAATCTGAATCACCCTTTATAAGTTCATGTAGATGATTTGGATTTTCTGTTTCTGTTTGCGTGTACCTCAAAAAGTGCCGAGACCGTAATGTGAAAGATTTATTCTCAGTTAATGCAAACTGCAAATCAGGACGAAACTCAAGGGTATCAATCCAATCTGGAACCTCTAGAATTTTGTTGTCTGTATTAAAAGGCGAGCCCTGATTCCACTCTTGTCTTGTAATGGATCCATAGGCCTCAAGACGATAGTGGCTTTCTGCCGCCCAGGCTATTTGTGAAATCAATAAAAAACAAAATAATAAAATTCTATACATGCGTTAAATTCTGAGAGACTGGCGCCCTCACTGTTGATCGAGCCGCCAAATGACTGGCGAGAACCGCTAAAATACCTAACAATATCGTACACAAAACATAGGCTGGAATATCATATCCTATTCGAAAAAGAATGGGCTCTGACAAGAGACCCGCTCTATAGAGTATTCTGGAATGGTTCACGATAAAAGTTGTAACCAGAGCTGTTGCCGCCCCGACTGCAACTCCCATCATACTTAAATAAAAAGCTTCCATCGAGAAAATAAACTCAACTTGTCGCCCCGTAAATCCAATGCTTCGAAGTGTTCCTATTTCTTTAGTTCTTTCTTTCACACTTTTAACAACTGTATTCAAAACAGAAAGACCTGCGATCGTCAGTATCACGGTCACAATAAAAGCCTGGAAAACTCCTAATAAACTCTTAGTTTGATTGTAAACTTGAGCAATCTTATGCTTATCCCAACGCACAGCATGCAGAGGAAGCTTTTGCTCGGTTGCATACTTATTAAAATCTTCTACAAATGAGTCGATGTGATCAGGGTCCTTTAAGAGGACAGATTGAAATCGAATTTTATCTGTGTTCAATAGCGTTTGCGCATTTTCAATGGACATCTTCATCCATTTCTCATCAATATCCTTATATCCGCCGTCGATTAGACCTACCACATTGAGGTCAATCGCATTCAGC
>DAHVKR010000341.1 GCA_027320785.1 Bdellovibrionales bacterium | reverse complement strand
TCACTGTCTCTGTTTTTCCAACACCTGTTGGACCTAAAAAGAGGAAACTTCCTATAGGACGATTGGGGTCTGAAATCTCGGCTCGAGATCGACGAACCGCCTCTGCTACAAGAGAAAGGGCATGGTCTTGTCCCACCACTCTCTTCGCAAGGAATTGTTCCATATTCAGTAATTTCTGAGTTTCGCTTTCCAACATTTTGCTAACAGGAATTCTTGTCCACTTTGCAACAACCTCAGCAATTTCTTCTGGGCCCACTTCTTCCTTCAATAGCTTATGTTCAGATGGACTCGCTGCTGATTTTTTAGCCTTCTCTTCAAAGTCTTGTATTTGTTTTTCAGTCTCAGGAATTTTTCCGTACTTCAGCTCAGCTGCTTTTCCTAAGTCACCTGTTCTTTCTGCCCGCTCCATCTCTAGTCGCAGTTGATCCAACTGAGTTTTCAAAGTTTTTACCTTTTCAATTCCACCTCTTTCAAACTCCCACTGCTCTCTTAAAGTTTGAAGTTGAGAGCTCAGCACTTCAATTTCTTTTCCAACAACCTGCAAGCGATCTTGAGAGCCCTCATCTTTTTCTTTTTTCAAGGCTTCTTTCTCTACCCGCAGCTGCATTAAGCGTCTTTCAATTTCATCAATTGCTTCAGGACGTGATTTTGTTTCAATGGACAAACGAGAGGCTGCCTCATCAATCAAATCGATTGCCTTATCTGGCAAGAATCGAGAGGTGATATAGCGATGAGATAATTTAACGGCTGCAACCAAAGCTGAGTCTGTAATTCGAACCCCATGATGAACTTCATACTTTTCCTTAAGGCCTCGAAGAATTGTTAAAGCTTCATCCGGCGAAGGCTCTTCAACCATCACAGTTTGAAATCGACGCTCTAAGGCCGCATCTTTTTCAATGTACTTTCGGTATTCATCTAAAGTCGTAGCCCCAATACAACGAAGTTCTCCACGCGCCAAAGCAGGCTTCAAGAGCTGTCCCGCATCCATGGCTCCTTCCGATTTACCCGCCCCCACCAGAGTATGTATTTCATCAATAAAAAGAATAATCTCACCCTCTGCCGAAGTGACTTCTTTAATTACAGCTTTCAAGCGATCTTCAAATTCCCCTCGATACTTAGCTCCAGCAATTAGAGATCCCATATCCAGGGCCATCAATTTTTTATTCTGCAAGTTTTCAGGAACATCATTTTTGATAATACGCAGAGCAAGCCCCTCAGCAATAGCCGTCTTCCCCACTCCCGGTTCACCGATGAGAACAGGGTTGTTCTTTGTTCTCCGCGAAAGAACTTGCATCACTCGCCGAATTTCCTCATCCCGACCTACAACGGGGTCTAGTTTACCCTCTTGGGCCAACTCCGTTAAGTCGCGTGCATACTTTTTCAAAACTTCCATTTTGTTTTCAGGGTCATCATCGTTGACCTTTTGCGAACCCCTCATTTCAGAAAGAGCCTTCTCTACGGCTTCAAGACGAATATTGGCCTTTGCGAAAATGGTTTTCAGCTCGGAATCCTCACCCTTAAGAGCCGCGATAAAGAAATGTTCTGTGGAAATATAAGAGTCACCTCGAGCCTTTGCCTCTTTTTCTCCGCCCTTGAAAAGCTTTTCGAGTCGAGGACCTGCATAAATCTTAGTAGGGCTGCTGAGTGTTGGAAGTTTGGCGATTTTCTGATTAAGCAAATTCAAAAGAGTCTGGGGAGCAACACCCGACTTTTCGATAAGTCTAGGTACTATCCCTTCCTCTTGAGCCACCAATTCATATAAGAGATGTTCAGGCTCAACCTGAGAATTTTGCTTATCTTCCGCCAAAGAGGCTGCTTTTTGCATAGCCTCTTGGGATTTCCTTGTCATTTTGTCTATATCACTCATATAAAGAACCTCGTTTATTACATTAAACTTGAGGTTAACTAACAGGATGTCAATGTCGACAAACAAAATAAAGGGCCCTCGCCACTCTCCTAAAAGACTGAGACCCTCTATTAAAAAGGATCCCCTTAAAGCTTCTGATTATAATCACTATAAGCTTCCCTGGTCCTGTGACGACTGCACTCATTTTGACTCTGAACAAGAGCGCTGTACCTTAGGCTACCAAGCCCTCAACCATCGACGTACTCAACAACAGCACGATTTCGAGTTGGGAGGGCATTTCGCTCTCTGTCGCTTTCAGGAAATCGATTAAAGTCGCGCGCCGAACGTCTGATAAACGAAAGTCCAATTGTTACTTTCCCTACTCAAAACCCGCCTTGCGTCCAGATC
>DAHVKR010000340.1 GCA_027320785.1 Bdellovibrionales bacterium | reverse complement strand
AGTTTTTCATTTTCTTCTTTGTATCGAGATAAATCTGCAATATCTTCGCTAATAATGTCGTACTCAGCCAAACGAGCCTCAAGTTCTTTAATTTTGGCTTCAAGCTCGCTGTTACCACCCTCTACCTTAAGCTCTTTTGTGGACTGACTGGCCGCTTCGGATAATTTCGTATTCAGCTCTTTAATCTGGCTTTCCTTTTTTGCCATTTCAGCTTTGAGCTTTTCAAGCTGCACGAGGACCTCTGCTCCCGCAGGAGAAACGGCACCATCCTCAGCTATATTAGAGGGAACGGACGCATCTGGAGATTTTGAAAAATCAAAAACAGCCGCCTTCGTTTGATTTTCGAGCATCTTTTGAAGGGTTTTCTCGAGCTCAGGGCTCACGCCAATAGACGCTCCACCACTATCCTCTGATTTGTTACCGAAAAGCGTAATAAAAATAAGCGCAACAATAAATAATAGTGTTACAACGATCAGACTTTGAATAATCGTCTGATTATAGTGGGACCAAAAATCGAGAAAATGATCAAGATTCACAATTCTTATTTTCAAATTCATCAACCTCAGCGTCAAGTCCGATCCTTTTATGTAGACATTCTGGACCTGGACCCTAACTGCTGATAAAACTCTAATATGAGTTATGATCTAATAATAAAAGGTGGGACTCTTGTCGCTCCAGGAGCGGACTCTCAGCTGAAAGAGCAATCACTCGATATCGCCATTTCCAAAGGGAAAATTGTCGAAATTCATCACGAAATCTCTCCCGCTAAAGGTCCTGTTCTCAATGCAAAAGGACTACATGTTCTACCGGGCCTGATCGATACGCAGGTTCATTTTCGTGAACCGGGTCTTACCTATAAAGAAGATTTTGAGTCGGGATCTCGTTCTGCGCTTTTCGGTGGCATTACGGCCTATTTTGAAATGCCCAACACAAAACCACCCGTTACAAAACTTTCCTTGCTTCAACAGAAATACGATTTATCGGCCCATCGCTGCCATACTCACTATGCTTATTTTGGAGGATCCACAGGGACTGACTTCGAAGAGCTGCATCTGATGGAAGATCATCCCCATTGCCCCGGGATTAAAATATTCATGGGAACCTCCACAGGAGGCTACCTTGTCGACCAAGATGAAATTCTTGATCAAATTTTAAAAAAAACTCAGCGTCGTCTTGTTGTTCATGCTGAAGATGAAACAACCCTTCAAGCTCGAAAACACCTCGCACAAGAAGATCCTCATCCTCACACCCATTACAAATGGCGCAATGAAGAAAGCGCTATTCGAGCCACTCAAAGAATTCTTAAATTAGCTCGAGACAACAATCGCACTCTTCATATTCTTCATATAACCACAGCTGAGGAAGTGGAAATACTCAAACAAAATCGAGATATCGCAACCTTCGAGATCCTTCCTCAACATCTCACTTTAACAGCCCCTGAATGCTATGAGCGTTTGGGTACTTTAGCTCAAATGAATCCACCTATCCGAGACAAAAGACACCAAGAGGCGCTCTGGAAAGCTATAGTAGATGGATCTGTGACCGTAATGGGATCTGATCATGCTCCGCATACATTAGAGGAAAAAGCAAAACCCTATCCCGAATCTCCTTCTGGAATTCCGGGTGTGCAAACAACCCTTCCTTTGATGCTCAACTTTGTCAATCAAGGGCGTCTCCCTCTCACTCGCTTCGTCGAACTGATGGCTGAAAATCCTAAAAAACTGTATGGCATTCAAGGCAAAGGCAGAATCGAAATCGGAGCCGATGCGGATCTCACTATCGTCGACCTTCATCAAGAGAAAGTTCTTGAGAATAAATGGATTCAAAGCAAATGCGGCTATACACCCTATGATGGAATGAAACTAAAGGGTTGGCCTAAAATAGTTCTACTAAATGGAGAAGTTGTTCTTCAGGATGATCAACTTCTAAAGCCTGCCCAAGGCAAACCTCTCAACTTTAAAAAATAATGGATCTTTAAAATTTAAAAAAAATTGTTTTAAAAATAAAAAAGGCCAGATGACTCTGGCCTTTTTCTTTTCCGATTCGCTTGGAATTATTTTTTACACCAAGGAAGATCAGGCATAACTTGGCACGCGACTTGGCAAAGCTGAGGATCACCCAATGGGCAATCGCCACCACCACCACCACCACCACCGCCGCCTCCTCCGCCGCCACCACCATTGTCTTGAGTGGGGCCAACGTGGATGTCGAGAGTGCTTGCAGTTGCTCCAGCTGAATCTTTAACAGAGACTTGTGCTGTTCCTTTAGCAACAGCTGTTACAAGACCGTTATT